>JAMCVZ010000050.1 GCA_023476565.1 Nitrospirota bacterium | reverse complement strand
GACTATATCGCCCAGGGCGTCCTGTGCATGATCGGTTATCCCTATTGTCGCTTTCTTGCCTGATACTTTGACCCATGTGTGTTCTTTGTGATATCTGAGTTCTTCAGGATTCATAGCTTTCCTCCCTTGATTTATCTTACCACCTCATAACGGTTGGATATGTTTTACAGACGACATATGCTCACTGCTGTCCAAAATAATCTGAATTCATCATACCCGACCCAGTAAAACAAAGCTTTTAGACGGGTAAATCCCCTCTTCCTCAGTGAATAAATGGGACGGTTCTATTTAAATCGTGAAACAAGGAAGTGTGCTCAAAAGGATAGGACAAGAAATAAATGGAACCGTCCCATTTAATTCCTTTCAAGACAAGCAAGTGCTATGCCGAACAGTGTTGGAACCGTCCCATTTAATTCCCGAGATTGGTCTCACGTGATAATTTCTGTAAAAGATGCTTTGGCGCATATCGAACGGTTAGGCCCTGTATGCAAACCCTGAAATGAACAAGGGATAATAGCCGACAAAAAGGATCAATCGGAAGGGTCTATAAGGCTGGAGAGCCGTGCATAATCGAGAATGGTTATCCTGCTCCCGTCGCATTCTATAAAGCCGCTCTTCCTGAACTCATTCATCACTTCCGTTACCGTTGTCCTCGTGGCCCCGATCATGTTCGCCATTTCCTGATGCGTAAATTTCTTTTCTATGGTAACGATATCATTACACGTTGAGCCGCAAAGCTGTCCGAGCTTAACGAGAAGCTGCGCCATCCGGGAGCGCACATCGCACGCGACAAGATCCTTTATGGTCTCGTGCGCCTGCCTTATCCTGCTGCCGAGAATCCTCATGATAAAAATTGCTATCCTGGGGTTCCTGCTGATGAGCTCTTCGAAATTCGCCCTGTTTATGCACAGGGCCTCGGTATCCTCAACCGCATCTGCAAAGACGGTCCTCATTTCACCGCCGCAAACCTCTGCAAGTCCGAAGAAGTCTTTCGGCTGGCAGAACCAATGGATGATTTCCTTGCCGCACCCCGACAGGCTGTAGATTTTAACGCTGCCGCTCAGGACATAATAAATTAAATTGCCCTGATCGCCGGGAGAAAAGATGATGCTGCCTTTGGAGTATTTTTTATTATGTGATTTTTGGTAAAAGAATGCTCTCTCGTCCTCCGACAATTCATCGAGGATGTCAATGGCGCTTAAATACCACCGTTTTTCCATAGAGCTTATGGGGCGCCTGAGATCGCTATCTCCCGGCCCCCTACTGTCTTATGTATTTCTGTCCCTCTCCTTTGATGAAATCTATGAGCTTCCGGACATTTGGAGATGGTTTGCCTTGAGTAACGAGGATTATATCGCTCGACATTTCGGGTATCTCAAGGACCTTGATGGTATCATCAACTACATTTGAAGCTACAATCCCTATTGCCTCCTGGTTGGATGCTATATTTTGTTTTACATCAGTACCGGTAACGGCTTCAAGGACATCCTTTGTCGGGGATTCACCATCAAGCACCTTGCTTATGAGTAGTGTATTCACTCCGGGAGTCAGTTTTCCCCATACTATAATGATTGGCATGTCTTTCCCGCCTACGTCCTTCCAATTAGTTATTTTTCCGGTGAATATACCCTTTAATTGCTCTTTTGTAAGTCTTGAAACAGGATTGGATTTATTTATAAAAGCCGCTGCCCTGTTTTTTCCGATAACGAAACTTTGCAACTCTGCTTTATTGACCTCAATTCCATCCTTTTTCATGACAGCAATCAACTCGTCAAGTGTAATTCCTGCCCCTACAACATCTATAGTGCCTTTCAGGAGGTCTTGCATTGCTACTTTAGGCCCTACCTCTAAAATAGTCAGCTTAACCGCTGTTGCCTTTTCAAAATGTTCCTTTACAGTTTTTAATATACTTACAGGCGCCGCACCTGCTCCTATTTTGATTCCATCAGCAAAGGCCCCGGCGCTCCACATCAGGATGATGCCTGCTGTCAATACACATACGATTTTCTTCATAGAGTTCCTCCTTCCTCTTCCGGAACACTGGTAAATCCTCTCTTGCCCCTGCCGCTTTAACGACACCGATGAGTCAGGGTTCGAGAACTCTCGTTATCATACCACAAAACAGCAGCACTTCATCCGCCGGTGGCGCTTCAGAAAGGCCACGGAGCTGAAGGGTTCCAAACAGGCATCCCCATGAACGAGTACCACGGCGCCATAACAAGAATGCCGTATGAAATGGCAATGAGCACTGATACCCAACCCACCTTGGCATAATCCGCCATACTGAAGGTGCCGCTGCTGTATGCGATCACTGCTGCGGTGATTTGTGTGGGCAATATATAGGCAAAGGTATCAGTATCGGATACCAGCATGGTGAATGCCACCGGATGCAATCCCAGTTTAGGCGCCAGGGCGATCAAGACGGGCGCCAGCATGGCAATAGCCGCAACATTAGAGAGCATCCCGAGGCGAATGACATGCGTGCCGATCATGAGCAAAAACAGGATCGCCCACCACGGACGCCCTTCGGCGAGAGGGTGCACGATATCGGACAGCCATTTCGCCAGGCCCGATGAACCCATGGCTGCTGACATGGACATGGCGCCGGCCAGGAGCAGCCAGGTGCCCCAGATAGTGCGTTCCTGAAGGGTCTTCCATTTAAAGCCGAACAATCCCGGAGTAAACATGATAGCAATACCGATCAAGGCGGCATTGTGCGCCTTGATCCCATGCCATGATTCTGTCATCCACATGAGCCCTACAAAGGCAAACACGGCTATAATGAGCCACTCGGTCTGGCTGGTCACCGGCAAATCAGCATGCATTTCCTTGACCCTCGACAACCCTCCCGGAATGCCCACCCCGCGCGTCTTGAAGTAATGGCGCACCCACCACTGGGTTATGACAAACATGCCGAGGTACGGCCATTGCAGAAGAAACCAATTGACATAGGAGAGGTGGTAGTTCAACTCTTTCTCAAAAAGCCCGACCAGTATAAGGTTGGGCAGATGCGCGGTCATGATACACATGCCGCTGATCATGGAGCCGTATACCAGGGTCTGGATCACAATGGCTTTTTTACCCGCTCGTTCCTCCGGCGTGTCGCCGAACAAGCGCGTAATACCGTTTACAACAGGCAGCAGTGTGGCGGCGCGGGCGTTGGCCGCCGGGATAATAAATGACAAAATGAGGTTGACCCCGAACATGCCCCATATGATCCCGCCCACCTCCTTAACACGCAGTTTTTTCAGGAGGGTGAGGGCAATGCGCCTGTCGAGACCGGCAGCCTGTACGATAGCGGCAAATATGAACGCTGCTAATGTTAAAAAAACTACCGGCTGATTGAAGCCGCTGGCTGCTTTGGGAAATTTGTCCACCGCGCCGCCCATGACCAGCAGCATGGGAATAAGGAGACCGCTGACTCCGACAGGCAGGGCCTCGGTGACCCACATGATGGTTGCCCAGGCCAGAACGGCCAACGTTGACTTGCCCGCAGGCGACATCTTTTCAGGGAGCGGCATGACCCACAAAATAAGGAAAAAAATCAGCCATGCAATGAAAAAACCTGTTAAGGTCTTGACCGGCTTGCGTTCAGAGGCACGAATGTTTTCGATGAACCGGCCGAAAAACCTGTTGCCTGTGGCTGATACAGCAATGCCTGCTGCATCTGTTGATCCTTTCATATGATCCTCCCTCGATTTTTCAATCTTGCAGATTATTAATTACCCCTCAACCACATTTTGCGGGCCTGGCAGCCTGATGTCTGCTTCTGCGCGTGCTCTTTTCGCGGCCCCTCCTTTTTTGCCCTCATATTTTAAATCTCCTGCCACATGATAGTAAAAAACAACCACGGCTTACTGTCGTCTGGAAGACAACCTGTCCATGGAAGAAAAAACTTGTTTCACGGCAACGGTATCAAGTAAAATCTTCAATATGAGCGTCTTGAATAAAATCCTCGAAAAGAAGGCCGAGCGCATAGCACACTCGAAAAGCATCATCCCACTCCACGAACTTAAAAGCCGCCTGCGGGAGGCGGATAAGCCAAGGGACTTTGCGCGTGCTGTAAAGGGTGAGCGCGGCATAAGGCTCATCGCTGAAATCAAAAAGGCATCGCCCTCGAAGGGGGTTATCAGAAAGGACTTCGACCCCGCCCGGATAGCGTCCGTATACGAAGAAAAAGCCGTCAATGCCGTATCCGTTCTTACCGAAGAGGATTTCTTTCAGGGTCACCTGTCCTTTATCCGGCAGGTCAGGAGCGCAACCTCCAAACCGGTCCTGAGAAAGGACTTTATCTTCGATGAGTATCAAGTATACGAATCAAGGGCGCATGGCGCCGATGCCCTCTTGCTGATTGCCGCTGTGCTCGATAAAAACCAGGCCGGCGAATACCTGCACCTTGCGGGCGAACTGGGACTCCAGGTATTGTTTGAGGTGCATAACGAGGCCGACCTTGAAAAGGCGCTTATCGTCAATGCCGGAATCATAGGAATAAACAACCGTGACCTCAAGACGCTGCGGATAGACCTGTCCACAACCTTCAGGTTAAAAAAGGGTATACCGAAAGACAAGATAGTGGTCAGCGAGAGCGGCATCAGGGACAGGGTGGACGTGATTAAACTAATAGACGCCGGTATAGATGCGATGCTTATCGGCGCCTCAATTATGGAAACTGAGGATATCGGGCGAAAAATAGATGCCTTGCTGGCATAATGCCTGCCTGTATTCCGGCACGGTCCATGCTTCGTGATATCGGTGCGGCAGGAGTTAAAAAAACGAAGGGGTGATATTCCGTTATCCGGAAGTATTACTCAAAGCCTTGAAGGTATTCTTCCCATTCGATGGGGAGCAGGTATTTCTTCTTGTTGTTGCATTCCTTGCAGGCCGTGACAATGTTGCTTTTCACCGACCTGCCGCCCCGGATGACAGGCACGATATGATCCATGGTCAGGTCCCCGGCGGCCACTTTCGAGCCGCAATAATAGCACGTGCCTTCCGCGCACTTCCGCTTCCACCAACTGCTCTTGCGGAGCTCGCGGGCTATGGCCCTCTCCCTTTTTACATCACTTTCCGGAATATCCGATACAAACCACATAATAATTATAAAATCCAAATGCAAAATTGCTGGAATCCTTTTTACAATTTGAACTTTTCAATGTGCACTTTTGCATTTGCAATTATCTTCTTCCTCTTTTCACTTCCTCTTCTTCGAAAAACTTTTTATACAGCACATCCCATTCAGGGCTTCCCTCCACAAGCTTCTTGGAAAAGGACTGGAGCTTCTTCCTGACCGCACTGTCGACATCTTCCCCTGCTTTCAATTCGTTGATGATCGTCCGCTTTATTTCCCTTCTCAAAAGGGAATCATCCCCTTTCAGGGTTATCAGGCCCTTGTCCATCAGGCCCTTAAGCAGCACAAAGGTCATATGGGTTACCTTGTCGTCCGAGAGCATCATAATACGAGGTTCTTCTCTTTCACCAGTTTTTGTTTTGTCATATCAAAGAGCCTTTTATAATCAAGCCTTCCCTTCGCTATTTCAGACTCGTATTTCTTTAAAATCAGGCGCACTTCCTCATGGAGCCTGTCTTCGACCATCAGCTCGTTCATAAGCAGTTTTCCCGCCTCTTCCACAAGCTCATCCCCGGGGATAGTCGGCTCTATGAGCTCTTTCTTGATGAGGGTGTCCACAATCCGCTTCGCCAAGAACGGCACCCAGCTTTTCGGTATCCGCATATCACCTCTCCATGAATGGAAGGAGCGCTATGTTCCTGGCCCTCTGTATCGCTACAGTCAATTCCCTCTGATGGGAAGCGCAGGTGCCGGTCATTTTCCGTGTGAGTATCTTCCCGCGCTCGGTCATGTAGCTTCTCAGGCCCTTCAAGTCCTTATAATCTACAAACGGCACTTTATCGGCGCAAAACCTGCAAAACTTTCTCCTCTGAAATCTTTTCTGTCCGTGTCCATGATTCATTGCCATACTATCTCCTGTCTCCTTTCAAAAAATCAAAGTTCATTCTTAAAACGGCTCAAGATCGGTGATTTCCTCCGGCGGCGTCGTATCGGCTGAATCAGTGCCCTCTGTCCGGGCCGGACGCTGTTCCCTTTTCGGTAAAAATCTTACGTTGCTGGCAATCACCTCGACCTTGTTCTTCTGAACTCCGTCCGTTTCCCATTTCCTCTCCCTGAGCCTGCCTTCCACAAGCACCGGATTTCCCTTGCTCAGGTAATGCCCGCAGCTTTCGGCCTGCCTGCCGAAAACGACCGCATCGATAAAGAGCGTATCGTCCTTTACTTCATCGCCCTGCTTGTACTTGGATGTTACGGCAAGCCTCATGGTCGCTACGGGAGTTCCACCGGGCGTGTATCTCACTTCCGGATCCTTCGTAAGGTTTCCTATGAGTATGATCCTGTTAAACATCAGGAAGCCGCCTTCTGCTCAGCGGCTTGCGTTGTTTCCTGCTGGGCGGGAGCTCCGGCAACCTCTTTGGGAAGGGCCGCTATCTGCTTGCTGCCGAGCTTGATGACCATGAATTTGAGGACAGGATCAAAGACCTTGAAATAGTCCTCGATCTTTTTTACTGTTGCGGAAGGGGCCTTGAATAAAAAGAAAACATACAACCCCATCTTCTGCCTGTTCAGTTCGTACGCAAGCTTTCTTCTTCCCCAATTCTCGGCTTTCAGCACTTCTCCCCCGGAATTTGCAATGAGGTCGGAGATCTTGTCGACGGCGGATTTTATCTCCTCGTCGTTAAGGGAAGGATTCAGAATAACCATATTCTCGTAAACGTTCATCAAACACCTCCACATGGATATAAAGCCCTTTCATATGAAAGGGCATGGAGGGACCCGGAAATCTTTTATTGATAAGAACTTCCGGTCACCCATTAAGTCTGTATTTATAACATATTTTCCGCTCGGAAATCAAGTTTTAAGGCTGTTTGAAAACGCATGCGCCGGATGGGGATAAACAGGTGCGGGAGAACAGGTGCGGTATACCGGGAATAGTCGGAAATGGTGGGCAGTGAGAGAATCGAACTCCCGACACGGGGCTTTTCAGGCCCCTGCTCTACCGACTGAGCTAACTGCCCAAAGCCATAATCTAAAACATTAAAACTTTATACCTCCAAAAGTCAAGATTCGGTTATCCGGTTTAAACAGTTGGCTGATTTTTCCTGAATATTGTATATTATACCGGGTAACGAGAGCGGTACAATGAAATATTCCAGCAGGAAAACAGGAAAGTTCGCCGTGCGCGCAATGGTCTTTACCGTAATGGCCGTTGCCTTTTTCTCCTGTACGGCCCTGGCCCAGGCATTGCTGCAGCCGGGGGCGCAGTCGCCCGATTTCTCCCTTAAGGACCTGGAGGGCAAGTCCGTCAGACTGTCCCAATTCTCCCGGAATAAAACGACCGTAATCCTGTTCTGGTCGACGTGGAGCGCCAATTCACCGAAAGCGCTCAAAAGGTTTGAGGGCTTTTACAAGAAATACAAGGACAGGGGGATACAGGTCATCGGGATCAATGCGGACAACCAGACAATCTCCAGCGCAGATATCGAGGGCATAAAAAAACTGGTCAAAGAACTGGACATCACCTTTCCGGTACTTCTCGATAGAGAACTGAATACCTTTCATACTTACGATATCATCGCCCTGCCTTCCACCCTCGTCATAGCGGAAGGCAAGGTAGCCTATGCGCTTCCGGGGCTTCCCCTCGTAGGCACCGAGGATATGTTCGATTATCTCCTCGTCCTTGCAGGCGAGCCGCCCCGCAAGAAGTTTGAGCCTAAATACAGGGCGCGTCACGATGCCATTGCGGACGCAAACCTTGCCGTCCAGTTTGCGAACAGAAAACAAAATGAAATGGCCCATATGCTGTTTAAGAAGGCGATAGAAAAAGACCCCAGGTTCATACTCCCTTACGTTGAGCAGGCAAAGCTTTACGAACTGGAAGGCAAAAATACCGAGGCCGAAGAGGAATTGAAAAAGGCCCTTGCTTCAGAGCCTGAGAATATCATGGCTGCAAGCGAGTACGGCTACCTGCTTTCAAAGACCGGCAGGTCAAAAGAGGCAGTCGAGGTTCTCGGCAAAACAGTGAAAAACGAGACCGAAACATATACTCCGGCCCACTATTATCTCGCTTATGCCCTGGGGATGAACGGGCAGTTGAAAGAGGCGCTCGGCGCGTTCGAGCAGGCGATAGCGCTCAACCCGTACGACCCTGCGACCTACCGCCTGCGTGCAGAGGTTTATGAGAAAAACAGGATGCTGAAAGAGGCTGCGGCCGATTACAGAAAATCGCTCGAACTGCTCCTGAAGATAAAGAATTAAGCGCGCCGGCAACAGGGCCGGCATATGTCATCTCAGCATCCGCCGACAATCCCCTTATCGTCCCTTGAAATGGTATATTATCAGGCAAAGGTACGGCAAATACTATGAAATATCCACGGGCGATCTTCAAAGGCTTGATCGATTTCTTCAGGGACGGCGGATTCATGCTGGCAGGCTCGCTGTCCTATTTCTTTATGATGACGCTCATCCCGTTCTGCCTCTTCCTGGTAACCATATTCGGATATTTCCTTGGCGAAAATGAAACCTTCCTCAGATTTTTTTCAGCAAAACTGGTGAGCCTCTTCCCGGCGATCACCCACAAGATAACGGAAGAGTTGAGAAAGCTGATATCTTACAGGGGGCTCGGCGCCTTCACGCTTGTTCTTTACGGCCTCCTCTCATACCAGCTTTTCTCTTCTCTTGAGGCGGCCGTAAACGCCCTGTTCAAGATAAGGGCCAAACGGCCGTTCGCAATTTCGCTGCTGCGCTCGCTGCTCATCGTTACGCTGATAATTACCTTCGTCATCACCTCTTTCGGGGCGACCTCGGGTATCTCTATGCTTAAAGAGCTCAGGGAGTTTTTCCCCGATTTGAAGATCGGTACGATAACCGGCTTTCTGATAAGGTTTGTCGTTCCGTTTGTGCTCGTATTCCTGACAGCGACAACCCTGTACGGATTGCTTCCGTTACGGAAAGTGAGAATAGGCCATGCGCTGTCAGGCGCGTTGTTCACGGCCATCCTGCTTGAGGCGGCCAAGCATCTCTTTACCCTGTATGTCGTAAAAGTTGCGCGGCTCGGAACTATTTACGGACCTCTTTCAGCCTTCGTGATATTTCTCCTGTGGATATACTATTCGTCATGCATCTTCCTCATCGGCGCGGGCTTTGTACATAATCTTGAAGGGATAAGAAAAAGAAAATAAGACCGCAGCCGCGCGGTTTTCATCTCCGGGATTCCGTTTCCCTGCCGGTGATATTACCGTGTTTAACAAAGCTGCCATATGCTATAATTGTAGGGATTACCGCCGGTGATTGTATCGAATCCATATAAGGAGCGTGAAATGAAAAAATTTTTAGTTGTGGCAGCTACGGTCCTGGCTCTTATGCTTACCATGGCCGGACAGTTCGTCCATGCGGGGGCTGAAGCGTCTCCGCTGTCAGGAAAAGTAACCGAGACCATGAACAGCAGCGGATACACCTATGTCCAACTCGACAACAAAGGCCACAAGACCTGGGTTGCAGTGCCGCAGATGAAAGTAACCAAGGGCCAGCAGATGGCCTTCCAGCCCGGAGCTGAAATGGTAAACTTCGAGAGCAAAACCCTCAAGCGCAAATTCGACAAAATCTATTTTTCAGCAGGACCGATCCAGTAACAGCGTCATCACAAGGAGGGCGGGTCAGTGTCCGTCCTCCTTTCTTGATATCCATCATTGATTCCAGGCAGTATCCTGCATCTATTTTGCTTTGAGCCCTCATAGAGGAGGTCCTTTTCAACTCTCTTCTTCGGGAACTTCAGGCGAGTATTTAAAATCCTTTGAGGCAAACGCCTTGAGACTGAAAGCAAACAGGGAAATGAGGCCCCATACCAGCCCCAGCACAACGCCTGCATCAATAATCCCGCGCCACGGCTGGGACAAGAGGCGGACCAGGAGTATCAGAACGATAATGCCCGCAGTCAATGAGATTGAGGTAATCTGCCTCCTTTTTGTGGCATGGAAATAGCCCATGCAGAAAAACGGGGCCAGAAGCACATGGAGAAATCTGGGATGCTCTTTTAAGTATTTTGCCCGTGCCGCCACCCGCGGAGAAAATCTTTGCTGGAATCCCCGGTAGCCCTCGGCATAGGCCATGAATAAAACAACAAGCGCCAGAGCTGCCCAATGATACCAGAGCAGATCACATGAAAAGGCCCCCGCGGCCAGGGGCGACAGACGGTAAACAGCGCTGCCAAGCAGCAGCGATACACCTGCCAGCCCCCACAATGCACCGAAGGCCCCCATCAATCAGGGGACCGGCAGCCGCAGCACATACGGATACGGCGGGGTCTGGTTGGTGAGCAGGGCGGGATTCAGCTCTTTTATTATCTTGACGGTCGTATTGTACTGTTCGGCTATCGTGTTCAGGCCGGTTATCCCATCGGTTTTTATTTCTACATACTCCGCGTCGTCGTCCGGCATATCTTCAGGGGTTTTCAGGCCGTACTCTTCGGGATTCTGAGCAACTGTGGAAGCGGCCATGAACCTGGCAAGATAAAGACGTAAAAAATCCGGAAGCCGCACAGACCTGTATCCGGTGAGCATACGCTTGACCTTGCCCTCGCCTGCATTATATGCCGCAAGCGCAATATCCCACGCGCCGAACATACCATAGAGGTCTTTCAGATATCTGGCTGCCGCATGGGTCGATTTCACAGGGTCTTTCCGCTCATCGACATATTTATCTATCTTAAGGCCATACGTCTGACCGGTGCTCCTGACGAACTGCCACAAGCCTACGGCATCGCCGCTACCGACCGAGAGAGGAGAAAACCCGCTCTCTATAAGAGGGAGATACGCTATATCAAGCGGTATATTTTTCTCCCTGAATATGGCCGTTATCGTATCAATATATTTGTAGGAATTGTCGAGCTTCTTTTCAAAGGCATCGGGAATCTTTTTGGTGAAGAAATTCAGCGCACGCTCATAGAGCCTGCTTGTAGAGGCATTTACTCTAATCGCATGGAGCTCCTGTGAGGCAAACACATTCAGCGGCAACAATGAGATTAAAAGCAATAATAACGTTGTCTTCAACGACTTCATCATTACTCTACCTCCCGGCTGTCTTTTTTTATACTGCTTTTGATTGTAAATAATCCTGAGCTTTCTTAAACGGCCTTTACCTTCGGGACCTCCATATAAGTGATCTTCTTGCCCAGCGATTGAGCGTACTGTATATCTTCCGCTGTACTATGACCGATATAGCCTTCGGGGTTAATGACGAAAATCTCATCGGCGAGAAGGATCTTGGGTTTGTCCATTTCCTTAAGGAGTCTCTTGGTATCTTTGTCGAATATAAGACCATCGGCATGCTGGTACACCGAGGGTATGAGCACAATATATCCCTTCAGAGTAAAGGTAAAGGCATGCGTCTCGTAGGATTCCTTAAAACGTGTACTGCCCGTAATGAAGATAATCTTATTTTCTGGAACCTCTTTCGTTCTCATCAATAATTGACAGAGACTGCGTATCCCTTCCGGTTGAGCCTCTGCTCCTCCTTCCTGCATTATCAGCTAACGAGCTGATAATATATTGAATGGTAATACTATATCATAACACTAAAAGAGTATAAGTGGTGGGGGATAAGAAAGATGACTTTTAAAATTATTTGTTTGCGGATTCGATCTTTTTGTGCTACTATTTATGAATTATGGAGGTGGATGGATGCGCAAAGCACTGTTAGCTGCACTCATCGCTGTATTATTTTATCCGGCGGCCTACTCATACGGTTTCCCGACAAATAATCAGGGTTGTTCGAAAGGCCATACCCTGACAAAAGATGAGGCCTCGACCCTCCTGAAGGATATAATACCGAACATTAAAGTGATCGATGTCCGGCCAGCCCCGGTAGAATCACTATGGGAGGTCGATTTCGAATCCAACGGCCAGAAGAGCCTGGTGTATGTCGACTATTCAAAAAAGCATCTGTTCGCCGGGGCAATTGCGGATATTAAAGAGCGGAAAAACCTTACCCAGGAAAGGCTTGCCGAGCTTACCAAAGTTGACGCATCTCAGATCCCCCTGAAAGACGCCCTTGTAATGGGAGACAGGGACGCACAATACAAAGTTATTGTTTTCGACGACCCCGATTGACCCTACTGCGGGAAACTTCATCAGGAGATGAAGAAGGTAATCCAGGAGAGGAAAAATATCGCCTTTTATATAAAACTATTCCCTCTGCCCATGCACGCAGATGCGTATGATAAATCAAAGGCTATCGTATGCGGGAAGTCCCTTGCCCTTCTCGAAGACGCCTTTGAGGGCAAGCCTTTGCCCAAGCCCACATGCGAGACAACGGCCATTGATGACACTATTCAGCTTGCCAGGAAACTCGGCGTCACGGGCACGCCCGCTATTATTTTCCCTGACGGCAGGATTATAAGCGGGTACGTGGATGCAAAGACCCTTATTGAGATGGCAGCCAGGTAATCCGAGGTCAGTACTTGAAAAGCTATATTCAGCTCTTCAGGGGCGGGCCGGACTTCAGTTTGAATCCCAGGCAATTCCTGCCGGAGGCCTTATAAACATCGTCGGACGGCATATTCCTGGTTTTAAATCCTATCGCCCTGCACCCGTAAGGGAAGCTCCTATCCCAGGTAACATAAAAATGGCTGCACTTGAAACAATCCATCTTCTTTTTCCCCATATACAAAGTGTCAGTGATTAGTGCCAGTGCCGGCAAAAGGATTTCTTTCTGATCCTTTTCAGCAACACTAAACACTGGAACTAATCACTGATTCCATCCCTGCCTTTTGATATATTGTGCTTCCGCAAGAGCGTATGGAAATTGGACCTCTGCATACCGACGGCAAGCGCGGCCTTCGTTATGTTCCAGTCATTGCGTTTCAGGGCGTTTACCAGGAAAGTCTTTTCAATCTCCTCGATAGATTTAAGCCTCAGGTCCCTCTTTACCTTTTTCAGCTCTTCCAGGGTCCTCGGCATCTCTATCTCTTCCTCCAGGGGAAGGATTACCTGTTCGGGCTTGAGTATCTTGCCGTTGCAGACAATGACGGCCCTGTGTATTACGTTTTCAAGCTCCCTCACATTGCCGGGCCAGTCATGGGTAACGAGCTTCCGCATCGCCTCGGTCGAGATAGTGGCTACGTTTCTGCCTATCTCGCTGCTGTATTTATTTAAAAAGTGGTATGCGAGGGCGGGGATGTCCTCCTTCCGGGCCCTCAGCGGCGGAATATTAATAGGGAACACGTTGAGCCTGTAGAAGAAATCCTCCCTGAACAACCCCTCCCTGACCATCTCCGATAAATCCTTGTTCGTTGCTGCGATGAACCTGATATCGATCTTCATCACCTTTTTACTGCCGACGGCCCTGAGTTCCTTTTCCTGCAGCACTCTCAACAGCTTGGCCTGCATCGCCGGCGGCAGATTGCTTATCTCATCCAGGAACAGGGTGCCGCCGTTTGCGGTTTCGAGAAGCCCCTTCTCCGTCGTCACTGCGCCGGTGAATGATCCCCTGGCATGCCCGAACAGTTCGGATTCCATAAGGTTCTCGGGTATTGTCCCGCAATCGACGACCAGGAAGGGCTGCTCCCTTCTGGCGCTGTTGTAATGTATTGCCCGCGCAATAAGTTCCTTGCCCGTGCCGCTTTCGCCCGTTATCAGGACCGTGCTGCCTATCGGGGCCACGGTCGATACAAGCTTGAACACCTTTTGCATTTCCTTTGAAACGCCTATGATGTTCTCAAGGCTGTAAAGGGCGCTCACCTCCTGTCTGAGCCTGGCGTTTTCAAACAGGAGCCTCTTCTTTTCAAGGCACCGCTCCACAGCGTTCAGCAATACTTCAGGAGTGAACGGCTTTTCTATGTAATCGTACGCCCCGTATTTCAGCGTATCGACCGCTGTCTTGACCGTGCCGTACCCCGTAATGATGATCACCTCTGTATCGGGCCATTCCTCTTTGATTTTCTTGAGCAGGTCTATTCCTGTTGTGCCGGGCATCATAAGATCCGTGAGCACCAGGTCGAAGGCGCCCCCCTGAAGTTTTTTCAACGCCTCATTGCCGTTTTCCGCGGTGTCGAGACTGTAGCCCCCGGTCGAGAGTATCCTTACGCAGCTCGACCTTACGATCTCTTCATCATCAATGACGAGAATCCTGGGCTTTGCCATATTATCTCCCCCTTAGAGCTTCGTTTATATCATCCCTTATCAATTTTAAAATATCCGGCAGATTAACAGGTACGCCGTCAAGCTCTTTTTTCAACGCCGCACTGTCAAACCTGTATGAACAACCGTCTGCGGAATAGTCCAGCGAGAAATCTGTTTCCGGGTGCCCGCCTATGAGGATCATCATGGTGGCCCCGATATCGCCCATCGGCTTTCTGTCTATATGGCTTCTCCTGAATTCCGCGGTTATGGTCGTGCCCTTGCCCTGCCGGGAGTCTATCGAGAGCCCGCCGCCGCTCTCTTCTGCGGACTGGGCAAGGAGCGGTATGCCGAGGCCGAATCTCCTGGCGGTCTTGGTCGTAAAAAAGGGGTCCCTGATTTTCCTGACGGTTTCCTCGTCCATACCTTTTCCGTTGTCCTTTATCCGGAGCATGAAGGTATCTTCAAGCCTGCTGTCTGAAATTATTATTTCTATCCTGCAGGCCCCGGCATCTATGGAGTTTTCAGCAATATCGAGTATATGCAGCGAAAGATCTTCCATAAGTACAATATCTAAATCCCAAACAAACTCTAAATTCAAATGCTCCAAACACTTTGTCGTGTCTCCTTATGTTTAGGATTTAGAGCTTAGAGTTTCGTGCTTGCCTCTCATTAGGGATTCGAATTTAGAATTTTCACTTTTCACCACTCGATCTTCCCGTCTCCCTTAAACGCCCTGGCTATTTCGTCAAAAGATGCCTCCTCGAGAAAAAACGCTGTAGTCCTTCTGCCTATATCCTGAAGATTGTGGGCATCCGACGATGTTATCCAGGGAAAACGCGCATACTCTTTAAATACCGCTTCAGCCCTGCTCTTTTCCGTATTGCAGGAGATTTCAAGGGCGTCAAACGCCATGTCGTCCGAGATAAATCCGAGCTGTGAAATGACGCTGAAGATCTCCCTGTCAATATGGCCCGCCACGGCGAGCCCGCCCATGGAATGGATGGCGTCAACCAGGTCTTTAATGGAAAGGCTTGTGGCATTGATGAGGAGCCTCTTATTGAATGTGATTATTTCATCAGCCTCATTCACTATGAGCTGGTAGCCCGTATACCGTTCATCGTTGACACCCTTGGGCAGACTCCCGTAAACGATATCCTGCATTGTTGCAGCATGCTCAACGGAGCTGAAAAGGGCCAGGATATGGGCTTCCTCGTAGGACGTTATTTCCATCGCAGGCAGCACGGTAATATCCTTGTTTTGAGCTATCCTCATTGTTGTTTCAAGGTTCTCCGCCGAATTGTGGTCCGATATGGCTATGATGTCTATGCCCCGAGCGACCGCCGTATCTATTATCCTCCGGGGGGTCATGTCCAATTCGGCGCACGGCGAAAGACAGGAATGGATATGCAGGTCCGCGATAAATCTTTTCATTATGAGGTTAATGAGCACATGCGCCCATTCACTCATCTGCTCCCCGGATACCGCATTAAACGGGGCTGCTCCAACCTGCTGCCGGTCCCGACACTATGCCCGGACCAGCCGTTCATTTGACGTTCGCGTTTTTCAGGAGGTTGTAGAGCAGGCCCGCGAGCTCAAACGTGGAATACGGGCTGGTCATAATGGTCACGTTCTCGGCAGCGGCCCTCTTCAGGGTATCGGCTTCAGGAGACCTGCCGTTTGTAATAATGACGCCCGAGATGCCCTTGATTGCCGCCACTGCCACAACATTGGGATGCGTCTGGAGGGTTACCCATAATTCATGATCTTTGCTGTTCGCCATGACATCGGAGAGGAGGTCGCTTATATAACACCCCGTTACACCTTTGTGCACATCCCCTTTTGCTTTAAGGTCCAGCCCGAGCTTTTCTGCAATATCATTTATTGTCAGCATTGCGCCCCCCGCTGAGAAATATGTCGATTTCGAGTGTTGTACCCTCGCCTGGCACCGAGTCTATTTTAAACGTATCCGCGTTTTTCCTGATGTTCGGCAGGCCCATGCCGGCCCCCCATCCCATTTCCCTGACCCAGTCGGGCGCTGTAGAATACCCCTCCCTCATGGCGAGCTCGATGTCCTCTATCCCGGGCCCCATGTCCGTAATATCTATATGTATCCGTTCAGGGGTAATCTCGTAATGCAGGGTCCCTGCAATAGCATGTATTATTACGTTCATTTCGGCCTCGAAGGCCGCAATTGCCGCCCGCCTGGTAATATCCTGCGGCACCCCGAGGTTGGTGAGCACGATTTTCAGTTCGCTGGAGGCCGTACCGGCGTTGGCGAAGGCCCCTCCCATCAACTGAAAACATCCCTCCACGGGGCCTTTATTATCTCCCATTCACGCAGCTCTTAAGCCCCTTTGCATACAGCATTCCGCATACGGTGAACATGGGCAGGCTTGTAGAGAGCAGCGTGATACTCATCTTTTCCGCCATCTCGATCATTTCCTTTCCTATCTTCTTGCCCAGGACCACGACGACTACAGGGATATCCGCTATCTCCGCAGTCCTGATGACCTGCGGCTGGTTCAGCGATGTTACCAGCAGCTCGCCTCTCCTGGCAAAGCGCAGCACATCGCTCATCATATCGGTAGTGCAGACCGCGGTAATGTCAAATGCCCCGTCTTTCTTACTGACGACAACCGTTCCGCCCAGCAACTCCACCACCTTGCCCAATTCCATAAATATTTTACTCTCTATGCCCCCACGGGGATGTACAGGCATCAGGAGTGCAGCTGAAACAACCGCCCTTTATGCCGCGGGCAGCCGTATGAAAAAGCTTGCCCCCCTGCCCGGTGCGCTCTTGACGAATATCTGCCCCTCATGCTTTTTTATAATCCCGTAGCTTACGGCAAGCCCGAGTCCCGTGCCCTTGCCGACCGGCTTTGTCGTAAAGAACGGTTCGAATATCTTGCTGACATTCTCCTCCGGAATCCCCGGGCCCGAATCCGAAAACTCAAGTTCTATGAGCTTGCTCCCGGCGTCCTCGACGGCCCTCGAGGCTATCTTTATCTTGCCCTTCTCCTCCATCGCGTCAGCGGCGTTCAGCAGGAGGTTTACGAAAACCTGCTGGATCTGTGTCGCGTCTATGCTTATTTCAGGAAGCGTTCTGTCGAGCCGGAGATCAAAAGCGATGTTGTAAAATCTGGCCTGGTTCCTTACCATCGAGAGGATATTTTCAATCAGCACATTGACGTCGACCCTGATCTTCTCGGACGCGGTCTTTCTGGAGAAGCCGAGGAGCCCTTTTATAATTTTCGAACACCGCTCCGCCTGGTCTATGATGACATTCAGATCCTCTATGTCCTGGGCATTTCCAGGGGGCGTACGTTTGAGCATCAGGTGCGCAAAAGTCACGATGCCCGTCAGGGGGCTGTTGATTTCATGGGCCACCCCCGCGGCCATCCTGCCGAGGGATGCCAGTTTTTCCGTATTGATCAGTTGTTCCTGCGCCTTGTATATTTCCACGGTCTTTTTCTGGACTTCCTCTTCAAGGCTCCTCGTCCAGTTTTCCATCTTTTCCTTGTACTGCATCAACTCTTCGGCCATGGCATTAAAAGACTGCGCCAGCAAGCCTATCTCGTCTTTCGCATTGAGGGTTATCCTGTAGTCCATATGGCCCCTCGTCAACCTGTCCATTCCATCGACAAGAAAGGAGAGGGGTTTGGTAACGATGTTATAGAGAATTATGCACAGCCAGACGGATGTTATGACTACAAAGGAGCCGCCGTACAGCAGGACCTCTGCGAGCCTGCTATAGGGGTTCTTCGCGATGAATATGTACGAGAAGACCAGCCCCACCGTGAGCATCATAATACCTATGGCGAGTATGAGCTTGCCGGTAATGGAGTGCAGTTTTTTCTTTTTAATTACCTCTATTATCCTGCGCATCATTTTAATAATACCTCAGAGCCCAATTCATAAGCAAATATCCTGAGGTAAAAAGAGCTTGACATAAAACAGGCGGCGGCTTAATCTAAAATAAAATGTAATCCCCCCTGTGAAATGAAGATAAAACCAAGGAAAACGCCCTATTCCCTTACCGGGAGGCTCCTCTGGACCATTGGAGCACTCATGGCCGTCGTAAGCACCATATTCTGGTATTTTCTGATAACCTACCAGGAGAAAGAGCTCATTGCGAATTTTGTCAAATACGGCATGTCCTTTGTGGATAATGTCAGGAAGACCACGCGCTACGGCATGCTCACTTTCCAGGAAATCCTCATCCAGCAGACCGTTGAGGCGGTCGGCTCCACCGAAGGGGTAGTCCAGATAAAGATCTTCAACTGCAAGGGGAAGGTCGCGCACTCCTCCCAAAAGAAAGATATCGGGATCATACTTGACAGCAAATCGCCTGCCTGCCTAGCGTGCCACCCACCGGACAAGTCCCACACATTCACGCCGAGATGGTCCATAGGCAAGAGCGAGGAGGGGTTCAGGGTGCTGAATATCGTGCAGCCGATTTACAACGAGCCCGCATGCTATACCTCGGCCTGCCACGTCCATCCCAAAAACAGGAAAATACTCGGCCTTGTCGAGGCCAATCTCTCCCTGGCGCTGCTGGACAGGGCGATCAACCAGCAGAGCCTGGCGATAACCATATATGTCTTCGTGTTCCTCTCTGTCATATCGGTCGTCCTGTGCGCGATACTGTGGAAGTTCGTTTCCACTCCCGTGAGCATTCTCGCTGAGGGGATGAAGAGAGTCGCGGCAGGAGACCTTGAGCACAAGGTGGAGATCAATACCAGGGATGAGATGGGCGAGCTTGCGAAATGTTTTAATTCAATGACTTCGGATCTCTCACGGGCAAAAACGGAACTCATAGAATGGGGGCACACGCTCGAAAGGAAAGTCGAGGAAAAGACCGAGGCCATAAAAAAGGCCCAGGAGCAGTTGATACAGTCCGAAAAGCTGGCGTCGCTCGGCAGGATGGCCGCGGGGGTGGCCCATGAGATAAACAATCCCCTGACCGGGGTCGTCACCTTCGGTCACCTGCTCCTGAAAAAGTTCCCCGAGGGCAGCGAGGAACGGCAGGACATAGAGGTTATCATTGAACAGGCCAACAGGTGCTCGAATATAATCAAAGGGCTTCTGGGTTTTTCAAGGGCCACCTCTGCCGAAAAAGGCGGGGAGAATATCAATACGCTCCTGAAACGCTCTCTGGACATCATGAGCCACAAGGCCGATTTCTTCGATGTAAAATTCATCACCCGTTTAGATGAGTCTCTGCCGCTTGTGAAGGCGGGCGGGTTGCAGTTGCAGCAGGTCTTCCTGAATATGATCCTGAACGCCGTTGATGCGATGGACGGTAAAGGGACCCTGACGATCTCCACGCGAAATATCATGGAAAACGGCCTGGCCTTCGCGGAGATCGAATTTGCGGATACGGGCTGCGGCATTTCCGAAGAGAATATGACCAAGATATTCGAGCCGTTCTTTACGACAAAGCCGGTCGGCAAGGGCACCGGGCTCGGGCTTGCAGTTAGTTATGGAATTATTAAAGACCATGGTGGTAATATTATAGTTAAAAGCGAGGTCGGCAGAGGCGCCAGCTTTTATATAAGGATACCGATCGGCTGATCAGAACTATGGATACAGGTAAAATTCTTGTCATAGATGACGAAGATATCGTCAGGATGAGCTGCCAGCGCATACTGGCCCCCGAGGGCTACGAGGTCAAGACGACAAAGAGCGCTGTCGAGGGTTTCAAACTGCTCGGGGAGGAATGTTTTGACGTTGTGCTGACCGACCTCAAGATGCCCGACATCGACGGCATCGAAGTCCTCAGAAGAGTAAAGGAAGAATGGCCGGACATCGAAATCATCATGATTACCGGATACCAGACGATAAACACCGCCGTGCAGGCGATAAAGCTCGGCGCATTTGATTATATAGAAAAGCCGTTCACTCCTGACAGCATCCTGTCGGCTATTGGAAAGGCAGTCGAACAAAGGAAAGAGAAAAAGCAGGACAAGGGCCGATAACTTTCCCCCGGGAGCATACGTCCGGGCTCACCCCGGGCGAGTACACACTGCGCATACACACTGCGCATATCCCGGCAATACTCTTCCACGGTCCTCATGAGGTCGCTGTTCTTTTCAGCAACTGCTTTATGGTGGTCTTCAGATTACCTAAATCAGACGACTTGACCACGTAGGCATCGGAGATCCAGACCGAAAAGTCATCACGGTAGTCATACGCCGTAAGCATTATGATCGGCACCGTGGACCTCTTCTCCTTCATCTGCCGCAGCACCTGGATGCCGTCCATATCGGGCATCAGGATATCGAGCGTAACGATGTCCGGATTTTCTTTCTCGAAAACCTCCAGGGCCTCTCTCCCGGAATTCGCGGTCACTACCGTGTAGCCTTCGTCCTCGAGCTCGGCCTGGTAGAGTTTCAATATATTTTTCTCGTCATCAACCACCAGAACTTTCATATCTATCCTCCTCCAAAGGTATGTAAATTTTAAATTTTGTGCCCTCCCCCCAGATGCTTTCCACATCAATCCTGCCGCCGTGCTCCTCGATGATCCTTTTGGTTATCGAGAGCCCGAGGCCCGTTCCGGTGGTGCGGGTTGTAAAAAAGGGATCGAAGACGCGGTTTATGTCCTCCATCCTGATCCCGCATCCGTTGTCCTCAATCTCCACGACGACTTCCTGCTTTTCAGCGCTGTGTCCCAAAAGGTCCGGCGCAGAGGACAACGATGCAGTGCCGGCCCTTATAGTGATGGACCCGCTGTCCGTTGCCTGGTTCGCATTAGTCATAATGTTCAAGAGGACTTCCTTGAACCTGTCATAGTCCACATTTAATTTTATCGACTGCTCCATCTCCTTGATAAGGATATTCCCCCTGTCAAAAGCCGCGGGCTCGAGGAGATTGATGATACCATCGACAAGCTCATTGATGTCCACCTCGCTCTTTTTCACCTGGGCTGTTTTAACGAAACTCAAGGTGTCATTCAAAATTCCCTCGAGGCGGCTTACTTCATCGACTATTATCTTCGAATACTCTTTCAGCTCGCTGTCCAGCCTTTTTTCGAGTCTCCGCGCGAAACCCCCGATGGAAAGCAGGGGGTTCCGTATTTCATGCGCCACCTTTGCGGCCATCTCCCCGAGGGCCGCCATCCTCTCGGCAGAGGCGACCTTCTCCCTGAGCTTCTTTATTTCCGTTACATCCCTGACTATGTGGACCGTTCCCAGGAGCTCCCCTGATTTATCGAAAATGGGTGAGCTGGAAACCAGGAACGTCCCGCCGAGATGGGGGTCCTCAAGCTCCTCGATGAACGGCTTTTTCGTCTCTACGGTTTTATGGTGGGGGCACCTCTTCCACGGCTCGACGGTGCCGTGAAAGACCTCATAGCATCTTTTCCCTATTATGGCCTCGGCGGGCTTGCCGAGCCTGTTCAATACGGCCTTGTTCACTTTTTTCACAATGTAGTCGTTGCTGTTGAAATAGACGAGATCGGAGATGGATTCGAAAATATTTTCCAGTTCCTGCTCGGCTTGCGCCACGTGCTCGAAAAGCCGGGCGTTCTCTATGGCGGCAGCCATCTGGTCGGTAAACCCTTTCAGGAACTCCATATCGTGCTCTGTGATGGGCCTGCTCGTATAAATATTGTCGACCCACAGCACGCCGATCACCTTGTCCCTTGATATGAGCGGCAGCACCGCATAGGCAAGCGTCCCGAGCTGCTGTATCAGGATAGTGTCGGAAAGCGGCTCCGAGTGGACGTCAGCCACATTGAACGCCCTCTTCTCTTTTATCGCTTTCGTAAGGATAGTGTCCGTATCAAGGGAAACCTCCACGCCGCAGCACAGCCTGTCCATAAAGGAGTCCTTTCTCAGGGGCCCGTCCTCTATCTCCTGCATGATGGAATGCAGGCTTTTGCGCTCCATAGTCAGCCTTGACCATATCTCCCATGCCTCCTCATGGCTTGCAGGACCGACTCCCATCGCCCCCCTCAGAACGCCCTTTTCCTCATCCAGGAGAAAAAGCATGGCCCTGTTGAAACCGAGGCCGTCGCCCATGGTGACCGCTGTCAGCACCATCCTGAGCAGCCTGTCCAGTTCCAGGGTGCCCCTCATCGCGGAGCTTATCATCAGGAGCTTTGACAGTACCGCGTTCTTGTTCAAAAGGTCCTTTTCTATCCGCTTTCTTTCCGTAACGTCACGGGCTATCCCGCTGATGCCGATGACATTGCCCGAAGAGCCCTTGATCGGAGACAGGGTGAGATTGACATCTATCAGCCTGCTGTCCTTTGTCCTTCTGACGGTCTCGATATCCTTTATAGTCTCTCCCTTTTTCACACGTTCGGTGTAATTCCTTTCGATCTCCATCAGGAAATCGGGGACAAAGGGCAGGACCCTGCCGACCGCCTCCTCCCTCGTGTAACCGTAAACCTTTTCGGCGCCGATATTCCACGAAGTGACCATGCCCTCCGGGTTCGTGGTCACTATTGCGTCGGCGGAATTATCTATAAAGCCCTGCAGATAACCCTTTAATTCCTCAACCCGCTTTTTGGCCTCCAGCGCCTCCTTCTCCTGCCTCAGCGTATCCTCATAAAGTATCGATTTGTCTATCACGATGGCTGCAATGGAAGCAAAGCCCTCAAGGGTTATCGTGTCCTCATCCGTGAAGGGAATTACCGTCTCCACGCCGTCTTTGTCCGGGGACTTTTTATCATAGAGGCCAAAAGCGCCTATTATCTGGTCGCCTATCTTGAGCGGGGTGGATATGGCTGTCTGTATTTGCATATCCGGTGATAGCGACCCGAACTCTTCGGGGCTATTGGCGAGTATCGTCCTCCCCTCCTGCACTACTCTTCCTGCCAGGCCCTCTCCTATACTGACGGTCATCGCATCCCTTATATCCTCGGGGAACCCGTAAGACGCCTTGACCTTCAGCCTGCCTTCCTCGATAAGGCGTATTACGCATCCTGTTGCATGGAAGAGCTTGGCAGCCTCCTCGGTGATCTTTTTCAGCAATTCGTCAAAATCACGGACCGACAGTATCGCCCTGGTGAGTTCATAAATGACCGTAATCCGGGCAAGCTGCTCCCGTGTGTCCACGTTTGCCTCAAGGGCCGTCTGCAGCTTCCGGAGCATGCCCTCACTGCGCTCGTTCGAAACTATGCTCTCGTCCTGCCTGCCTGTATTTTCAATATCATTGGCCATATCGTCTGTTTTCACGCTGTCCTTGCCGGCGCATTACGCTGCCGCACCGGTCTTGGCCCTCAGAACATCCCCGTAGATTTTCACGTACGCTTTTGCGGATCGCTCCCATGAAAAATCCCTGAGCAGGGCGTTCTCCACAAGCGTCTGCCAGGTCTTTCCATTTACATAAGCTCCCAGCGTCCTCTTAACCGACATCATAAACGAGGCGGCCGAATATTCATCAAAGAGAAAGCCGGTCGCGCCGTCCTCAACAGTATCGGATATCCCCCCGGTCCTCCGCGCAACGGGTATCGTCCCGTAACGCATCGCTATCATCTGCCCCAGACCGCACGGCTCGTAGCGTGAAGGCATCAGGAACATATCTGACCCCGCATAGGCCAAATGCGCAAACGCCTCGTCGAATTCGGTGCAGAAGAAAAAATACTTGCGAAACCGGGTCCTCAGCGAGCCGAGCACGGTATGATAATGCTCGTCGCCCCTGCCTATGACGATTACATTTGCCCCACCGGTAATCAGACCGGGGATGATTTCAGCCAGTATATCGATACCCTTCTGCGCTGACAGCCTCCCGATAAAACACATGAGCGGCGCTGCCATGCCCCTTTCAAGCGAGCATCTTTCAGCCAGCGCCCTTTTACATGCGGCCTTGCCCGGGAGGTCCGCACTATGATAATTCCGGGGGATGAAGGCATCGGTTAAGGGGTCCCATTCAGCATAATCTATCCCGTTCAGTATTCCGACAACGGAATCAGCTCTCTTCCTCAATATGCCGTCCAGTCCGAACCCGAATTCCGGCGTCAGTATTTCCTTTGCATACGTTGTGCTCACCGTTGTTATGATGTCCGCCCCGATAATCCCTGCCTTGAGAAAATTTACTTTCCCGTAGAACTCGATGCCTTCGGGATTGAATATATCCACACTCAAACCGGTTATCGCCATGGTCTGCGGCGGGAAGAGCCCCTGATAGCCCAGGTTGTGTATTGTAAAAACGGACACGGCGGTTCCCAATGCAGGAACTCCTTTGTACAGCGTTTTCAAATAAAGGGGGATGAGCCCAGTCTGCCAGTCATTGCACTGCATCACATCCACCTTGAGATCCAGCCTGACGCATATCTCAAGGACGCTTTTGCAGAAAAAGGTGAAGCGCTGGTCATTGTCCGGGTAATCGCCGCGCGGTGTGCCGTACAGCTCGCCCCTGCCGAAAAAATCATCGTTGCCGATAAAGAAAACCCTCCCGGAGGCCGGAAGCCGGAAGCCGGAAGTCAGACTATTTTTATCCGTCTTCTGTGCTCTGAGCGTGAATACCCTGCACTTTCTTACTGCCCTCCCCAGGGGGATATCGAGCACGAGGCCGGTATCGCGAATCTCATCCGCGAACTTTTCCTCCGTCCTCCTGTAAAGAGGGGCAAACAAATAAGCGTCCAGTCCCATCTTCAGATATTCTTTAAAGAGGGTTCCCGCCACATCGGCAAGCCCGCCGGTCTTCGAGAACGGAACAGCCTCCGATGCTACAATGGCTATCCTCATATTTTCGCTTCCCGCATGAATTTCGTGGCCTCTTCGGGCGGTGTGGGATTTATGTAGAAGCCCGAGCCCCATTCGAACCCGGCTGTTTTGGTAAGTTTGGGCACAATCTCTATGTGCCAGTGGTAATAGTCGTTGACTTCCTCTTTGAACGGGGATGTATGGATTATAAAATTGTAAGGCGGCGTATCGAGCACCCTGTCAAGCTGTTTCAGTATCCGCTGCAGAATCTCCGCAAGGCTGGCAAAGCTCTTGTCAGGCGGCAAAAAGTTCGATTCATGGTTCTTGGGCAATATCCATGTCTCAAAGGGCTCTCGCGGCGCAAAGGGAGAAATGGCGACATACTTGTTGTTCTCATAGATCACCCTTTTGTCCGAACCCAATTCCTGGTTGATGATATCGCAGAATATGCACCGCTCCTTATTGTCATAATACTTCCTCGCGGAATCCATCTCTTCCTTCACGCTCTTCGGAACGATCGGGAGCGCGACAAGCTGGCTATGGGTATGCTCCAGGGATGCGCCGGCGATCTCACCCTCGTTTTTGAAGATCAATACATATTTCAGGCGCGAGTCCTTTTTCAGATCGGCCAGTCTGAAATAATAGGCCCAGAGCACATCCTCAACGGCCCGCTGCGGCATGGTGGCAAGGGAAAGCTGATGTTCGGGGGTTTCGATGATTACCTCATGGGCGCCGACGCCGTTCATCCTGTCGAACACGCCTTCGCCCCTCTTGTTCAGGTCACCCTGTATCTGCAAGGCCGGGAATTTATTGGGAACAACCCTGAGCGACCATCCCGGCGAGTTCGGCGGCGTGCTCGCGGGCCTGAAGGCTATTATCTCAGGCGGCGCCGTATGCTCATTCCCCGGGCAGAACGGGCAGAACCCTCCGGCCCTCCTCTTCTGGGACGGTGATATGAAGTCCGTAGGCCTCTTGCCCCGCTCCACAGATATGATTACCCATCTTCCTGAGATGGGGTCTTTCCTTAATTCGGGCATATCTCCTCCATATTACAACAGCAACAGGTATCAATAACAAGTAACGTGTCCAGGAGTTAAGGACAAAGAGAGACTGCTTTCAACGGTTGCTCGCCACTCGTTACTGTTTTTGAGTATAATTATAACACTATGAAACCAACTTTTCATGCAGACCCTGTTAACGGTCCCTTTGAGGATCCCTGCGTTTACATAAGGATCATGCGGGAGAAAAGGGCCCTGCTGTTCGACCTCGGGGACCTCGGGAAGCTCGGGCTTGGCAGTCTCATGAAAATCACCGACGCCTTCGTCACCCATACCCATATAGACCATTTTATAGGGTTCGACTTTATCCTGAGGGGCATACTGAGGAGGGACGTGCCGTTGAGGATCTTCGGCCCTGAGAACATCATCGGGTGCGTTGAAGGCAAACTCAAAGGGTATACATGGAACCTGATAAAGGACTATCCACTTAAAATAGAGGCTTTTGCGATCAGGGACAATAGAATAGCGCATGCAAGCTTCCATGCCGGGAACAATTTCACGAGATTCGACCACCCCGAAGCGGAGTTCCAGGGGACCATACTGAGAGATTCGTTTTTTAACATCAAGGGACTGGTACTTTCCCATCAAATCCCTGTAATGGCTTATTCGCTGGAAGAGAAGTTCCATATCAATATCAACAAGGCGGCCCTCAGCGATATGGAACTTCCTGTCGGTCCCTGGCTTTCTGATTTAAAAAAGGCCGTAAGGGAGCTCGCTTCTGAGAATACAATTTTTGAGGTTTCAGGTAGACAACTCAGCCTGCAAGAGCTGATGCGGATTGTTACCATCACACGGGGACAGAAAATATCCTATGTGACGGACATATCGCCTACTGAGGAGAATATGGCAAAGATCATTCCCTTCGTCAGCGGGTCAGACCTGCTGTTTTGCGAGGCATACTTCCTCGACAGGGATAAGGACAGGGCGTTCGAGCGGCGCCATCTTACCGCATCTCTTGCAGGAAGGATCGCGAAAGAGGCGCAGGTGGGCGGCCTCGAGTTAATGCATTTTTCGCCTAAATACAGGCAGTGCGCGGAGGAGCTCTATCAGGAGGCGATGAGGGAGTTCAAAGGGGAGCGTATAATCGCCAATCCACAGAAATGATGGGCTAATGCTTCAAGTGGTGAAACTAAGCCAAATGCAATGAGATTTGCATTCCCCTCACTCTGCAAAGCGCACATGGGGAGATGCCGCATTTCCTGCACACCAACCCTGCGTCCCCAGTTGCCCGGTAGAGCTCAACCCATGAGAGGCGGCTTCTGACATCTCGTTGCATATCTGGAGTATATCATTGAAAGGATGTCTGTGATACACACATAAACGCGGGATCGTTGATAACCGGGCTAAGAGGCAGGTTGATTCTTTTATCTTTCGCATCCTTTCAATACGAGCTTACAGATTCCGGTGTCTCGAAAAATTCTTCAGGCAACTCTCCCTCCCCGGATGATCCCGGCGTTTCCATCGATCCCTCCGGCGCTGCTTCTAAAGCACGCGCCTCTCCCGGACTCAATTGCACCAAATTGACGAATTCCCCGCTGTAAGCTACAATCCCTATTTCAATTGTATAATCCCCTTCAGAGCTTACACTGATGAAATGCTCGCCGACCCGTTCAGATATCGGCACATAGAAAAAAGCATCTGTCTTCACATCCATGATCTTGAGATTAAGGCTGCCCTTGTGCCTGGAGAGAGTATCTTCCGATATCTCCCAATAAACATAGAGCCGCTTTGGTGCTATAGGCATAGTTAGTATCCTATCCTTATCAATCTCTATCAGCGATGCCTCCCCTTTCGGAGCCTGCTCCTCTGTTTGCGACTTCCTCTCTTCCGCAGGTGCAGATACCGCTACAGCAGACGGCCTTGTTTCTCCAACCGTCTTCCGCACCTCTTTCGGCCGAGGAACAGGCTTTACGGCAATACTTTTAGCAGGCTTCCCGGGCTTGGCTTTTGCCTCTTTTCCAATTGCGGCTTTGGTTTTGCGGGCAGGTTTCAGGGCCGTGCCTTTCTTCACCTTTGGGGGTCGGGGCTTAACCTCTTCCTTTTCGGCTTTTGCCCTGTTTACGGCTGCTATAATATCTTCTTTCCTGCTAATACCCGTTAGCGCTATATTACTTTTTTTGGCTAATGTGCGGAGCTCGGCCACAGTCAACTGCTCAAGAGATTTCGCAGCGGATTTTACCGGTGCATTTTTGGCGGGGGCCTTAACAACTTTAGCCGGCTTTATCCCCTTTGATATTTTCTTAGGAACAGCCTTTGGCTTTACCTTTTTCTCAGGACGCCCTTGAGGAGCCGCTTTCTTTTGAGTTTTCTTTTGGATCTTCCTTTCAGCTTTCTTTTGGATCTTCTTCATGGTCTTTTTTATAGTTTCTTCCCCCACTGGTTTCCTGGGGGCTGTTTTTGCAACTCTCTCTTTTGATAAGGCCTTTATGAAATCCTCTTTCCCCCATCCTCTTTTGGCCGTGATGCCCGATTTCTTTGCCCTAGCCCTTAATTCTGCAATACTTCTATCCCTGAGGTCCTGCTTTCCCATGTCATACCCCCATCGTATTTAAAGAGAGGCAATTAATACCTTAAAGACCAATAAGTTACTTTATGCCCGTTATTATATAACAACAAGACGATAAACTTCCAATTGCCGGCTAAAATTGAACAAACCTACATCATTTCTTCTGCCTCCGGCTTCCAAAATAATGTAAAATATCTCCCATATGCTCATACTACTCGCATCCTCATGCGCCCTTTATTTCTTCAGCCTTTTTAAAAGGCCGCTCCTGTATGCCGGACTTATAATCCAGACAGCCTATATAGTTTCACGGGGTCTCGAGCTCGGCAGACTTCCTCTTGTCGGGCCGCATGACACGCTCGTTTTCCTTTCCGCATCTGTAGCGGCATTCTCCATCCCGTTCGGCTTTGCGTTGAAAGGGCATTCAAGGTTTCATTACGGGATTGCGGTTACATCTTCTGTCTTCACCGCGTTTGCCCTTGTCTCAAAACAGCACAATTCACTGCTGCCGCCTGTGCTCAGGACCCTCTGGTTCGAAGCCCATGTGGTGCTGGCGTTTTTATCTTATGCGCTCTTCGGGGTCGCAGCCGTACTCGGTTATTTGTACCTGAGAGAGAAAGACAGCTCTTTTGAGGGCATGCAGTACAAATCGATATTTATCGGCTACTGCTTATTCTCGTTATCCATGATATTCGGCGGCATATGGGCATACCTTGCGTGGGGATCATACTGGCTCTGGACGCCGAAAGAGCTCTGGACATCCATTTTATGGATATTTTACAGCCTCTACCTCCATGCGAGATTGCGGCAGTGGTGGATGGGGAGGCCGCTTGTAATTCTGGGCATTGCGGGCTTTGGGGTCGTATTATTCACCTATCTCGGCGTGAGTCTTCTGATGAAGAGCTCGCACAGCTTTTAAATGAAAGCCCTGCTCAAACACTTAGTGGAATTCTTCCTCTCGCTCAGGACAGCCATCTGGTCTCTGAGCATTCTGACAATCATGCTCCTTGCCGGCGCCTATATCATGCCTGCCAGACAGGAGTTCCAGTCGATCCATTCCGCGCCTCTCTTCATATGGCTTCAAGAGCAGCCTCTCAGCATAACCTGGTGGCTCTGGCTCTCCATAGGGATTCTTGCGGTCCTTACCGCAAACACCCTCGTGTGCAGCATTGAGTCAATAATAAAAAAGAGAAAAGTAACACAGTGGCTCCTCCTCATCTCGCCGCAGATAATCCACATCGGGTTTCTCTTTATCCTCCTTGCCCACTTGCTCAGCGCCACAGGAAGCGCTCAGGGCATGGCGGTTGCGCGTGAAGGCTCTTCATTCGAAATCCCCGGCAATACTACTTTCGTTATTAAAGCTATAGACATACAGATCGATCCCAAGGGATACATGACTGATTGGGCGGTTGCTGTCGAATACATGATGAATAATGGGAAGGTATTGAAAGATACTATCAAACCCAATAGCCCCTCCTTACAGGCCGGCCTCAACATCAATGTAAAAGACCTGCAGGCATTCCCTGAAAAGGCTATCCTCCTCCAGTTCAGCAAAGATCCGGGCGCTTACTGGGCGCTGGTCGGAGGCATATGCTTTATGATCGGGGTTATTATTCTTGCAGTTTTAAAGATAAAGATAGAAAGGTAACAGCCCCTCAGTCAGAGGATGTTCCTTTTGTCCTTGTCAGCCTCTCGAGTCTTTTGGCTACCAGAAGGAAAAGAGAGCGGAGGGGGTGAGATTCGAACCTGCCCTATTTACCGTTTTATAAGATCATTCCTTAGAGCTTCTGAACGAGTATTGAACGACCCTCAAGTTGTTCATTTTTATTCTATCCTTCAGCCATATTACCTTTCAAGGTCAAAACATTTTCTCGATGAAGGGTTTTCCTTTTCCGGTCGAATTCAATGTCACTTTCGGTCGAGAGAATATACCCTTTTCAGTCGAATTCAATGTCACTTTCGGTCGAGAGAATACCCTTTTCAGTCGAATTCATATACCCCTTTCGGTCGAGAGAATACCCTTTTCAGTCGAATTCATATACCCCTTTCGGTCGAGAGAATATACCCCTTTCGGTCGAATTCATATACCCCTTTCGGTCGAGAGAATCGGCCTCAAACCCTTGACAGAAGCCATTCTACAAAAAAGCAGAGGTTTTTAGAGGTTTTTAGAGGCTTTCAGAGAGAGGGAAGGGCTCTCTCCCTCATGGGCAGCTTATGAGGAACGAACAGCTCGAAAAAAAGCCTGTGCAAACAGGCTCTCTGAGCCAGACGGTTCGTCTGGAGGTAAACCTACTTACGTTCCCACTCTTTACTCTTGACAAGGACAAGGCAGGGAAACCAGGGTGTATCCAATGCCATATCCAAAAAGACGACCGAAAAATTGAATGGCTGGTCACTTCCCAGGATATCCCTAAGGAGTTGGAAGGCAAGTTTGGGAAACTCAAATACGGCGGACTGCCGGGGCCGTTTGACAAGGATATATTCTTTGCGATCATGTGGGACATAGAGACTCTTTCGAAACCGGTACAGAATCCTTATGAGATCACGTCCTGGAGCCGTCTTCTCAAGTTAGCTAGGAAAGCATATAAATACGAAAATGTTGAACTGGCAAAAAATGCTGTTAAGAGAATGACCTTGACTACAGTTCATACTTTCAATGCCTACTTGATCAAAGAGACCGGCAAGTACAGGACAAGAGAAGAGATATTCAGACCTTTTATGAAGGCAGTATTCACTGGTGAACAGGATGAGAAGGGCAACAAATCGGAAAGTAATTTTATAACCATTGATGATTACCTACTTTCGAATATCAACAACAGATTCGTTAAGCCAATAGACTATGAATTCTACATGGGCCTGAAACGCCCAGGAGCCCGCAGACTCTTCGAGATCCTCGACCCAAAGTTCTTTGCAGTAAAGAAGTCTGTCAATCTGAGGTATTCTACCCAGTGCCAGTTATTTCCGTGTGAAAGGCAAGCGTACCTCTCCGATGCAAAGAAAATCGTAGATCGTTTCTGCGAAGATCTCTACAAAAAAGGCTATCTTTCGGATGTCGAATGGGAGAAGACTGAAGACAAAAAAGACTGGCTCATTAACTATTACCCAGGGAAAATAATCACAGGGCATGACACCATAAAAGCGGAATACGAAGACCTTCAAAAAAGCGAAGGCCTCTCTAGGGCCGAAAGGTTCAAAAACTTCTTCACGAAGAAATACTCTCAAAAGTTTAATAAGAAACCTTATATCAGCAAAAAAGACGAAGACTCTATCGCGGGTCTTATTAGTGTTTTTTCCGACGACGACTTGAAAAACCTTGTCCTTCAGTTCTTCAGGTCGTCTGATTCCTTCATTACATCCTCAAGTTATGCAATCTCAATTTTTTCTTCCGCCGGCGCTATAAACAAGCTCAACATAGAATTAAGCGCAAGAATTTCCGAAGATGAAGAAAAAAGAAAGCTCAAGGAAAGCTTTCTTCCGCCATCTGACGAGGATCGCTCGGGAGTTTCAAAAGAATTTATAGAAATTCTAAAAAAGCATCACAAAGTACCAGGAGGCTAGGGGAATGCAAGGACTCTTGGAAAGGGCACCTTTAAATGAAAATACACCAGCGCAATCTTTACCTAAAAAGGGGAATCGAAAAAAAGCTGATTTTATCATATATCCCTTCCCTGGAAAGGGGCGTGAGTATAATTCTCTCGCAGCATACCTAAGAGATATTTCTAAAATAGATCGCATAGACCAAGACACTACAAATGAATTAGCAATTGCATCACAAAATGGAAATGAAGAAGCAAGAAACAAACTCATTTCCGCGAATCTGCGCTTGGTGGTTTATGTAGCTTCCAAAATTACTTATGTAAGCGGACGGTCTATGCTTGAACTCATTTCAGACGGAAATTTAGGCCTCTTTAAGGCAGTAAAATTATATGATCCCTCTCTTGGTTATAAATTCAGCACATATGCTCAAATTAAAATAGAAAATGCAATAATAGACGGGTTATCCGAACGGCAGCTTATAAGCATACCCGAGAAACTGCGTTCAAAATATCGCCGAGTTCGCAAAGCAATTGACCAACACGTATTATTAAACGGCCAGGAGCCGGACATTAAGACAATATCCACCAAGACAGGTTTTAATGAAAAGCTCGTAGTCCATATCCTTACGCTTCCTCACGCTGTCTCACCCAATGACGATTCCAAAGTTAAACATGCACTCGAATCGTTCACTGACTTTAGAAATTCTTTCGAGGACGATTTTTATCGAAGGGAGCTCCTTCATAAAGCCCTCGATACTCTTACTCCACGGCAGCGCTATATACTGGAGCGCCGTTATGGGCTGTCAGCTCGTTCTGGCGGCGCTACTCAAGCAGAGATTGCAAAAGAACTCAATACTACTGCTGATTCTATTTGGCTGTCCGAAAAAAGAGCCATGAATAAAATTAGAAAATACTTTTTTTCTCATGGGGTCACATGTATTTAACGGAAGTTTATACCGATGAAAAAGATAACGGCCACGTAAAACTGGAATTCGGCAATTCTCGTGAATCAATACCTTTCAGTTATAAGTTTGACAATAAGGCAATGGTTCATTGCTTTGCGCCTGACTCCATTTTTGCCTTGCACGTCTATGAAAGAAACTCTTACGGCACCACAAAGGCAGAATACTATATTTGCCGCTCAATATGGCCCGGAGAGCCGGGGCGGATCGTACCGGGGGTTAAGCCCGGCGCGGACATTCTTTTTTTTACTCGAGGCGTCCACAACTGCAATCTTGTTTTCCAGTGGATCAAGTCCCTGATAGCCGCCTCTATCGATCCAGTGGACATACCACCAGAAAAATATGTCGTCGCTCATTTTCAATTGAAGTCTCGAAGATCAATACATATAGGCGACCCTTTTGCGTCGCTCATTACAAATGCAAGAAGGAGATCGTAAATGCCACTACGTCTGTACATTGCTGAGAAACCATCTGTTGCCGTGGAGCTCGCAAAGAACTTATCCGGTCCAATAGCCCGGAAAGACGGCTATTATGAGACCGGGGGAGGGCTTGCAACCTGGCTTGTGGGCCACGTTTTACGACAAGCCATGCCCGAAGAATACAATGAGGGATACAAGTCCTGGAGGATCGATCACCTTCCCATTATTCCGTCATCCTGGAAGCTTCTTGTTTCCTCTCATACAAAGGATCATTTCAAAAAAGTGAAGGAGCTTATAGGAAAGGCTGATGAGATTGTACATGTCGGTGATCCAGATAGGGAAGGGCAGTTGCTCGTAGATGAGGTTCTTGATTACGTTGTAGGCGGGAGAGAAAAAGCACCGAAAATGGGAGCACCGAATTGGGGGCGAGCGGTTTCTTTGGAGATCATTTCATAAAAGCAGTACTCTTCTATAACATTTCCTCTGTCATCTAAATCACATAAC
>JAMCVZ010000017.1 GCA_023476565.1 Nitrospirota bacterium | reverse complement strand
CTTCCTCTTATCGCTCATTTCATCTTTTCCGGAGTATTCCTTTTTCCTGCACACGTAGAGACCTTTTGTTAATTTCGTACAAGACAAGCAAGTGCTATGCCGAACAGTGTTGGGACGGTTCTATTTAAATGATGAAAAGAAGAAAAGGTGGGGGAAAGAGAATAAATAGAACCGTCCCCTTTACCCCCTTTACGTCCCCTTTACCCCCTTTACCCAATCTCTTTATCATTGAATATCTCTTTCTTCGGCAGCCCGATAGCGAGCGATTCGATTATCATTTATAAATTATAGCAGATGCCGGCGGTAGTATAAGAAGTGTGGTTATGTCCATAATCCGTAGCCATCTAAGCTGAAGTGGTCTGTTATCCCACAGCATGAAGCTGTTTAGCAGCAACTTGATACTTTACCGCTGGTTTTTGATGCGGTTTTTTGCGCTCAAGAACAGACAAAAACGCATTTGGGCACGAGCGTCACCGTCACTGCCTACAAGCAGTGAGAGCCGCAAGAGACATCACCAAAGGAGATGAAACGGCATCAGGCCCCCTTTGCCAAAGCAAAAAGCTTTCTTCGTGCTTCCGCATAAATATTCACTATATCGGGTGATCCGCAAGAGCGCATAGAGAGCTGTCGCCCTGTCCGTATTAGCCGGCCCGCCACCCCAATCAACCAATATCTCAGTGCTTTCATGCGATAGCTCTACCACCTCTGAGGCAGTGCCTTTCTCTTCATTATGGACATTACATTATACGTAATACAGTTCAGTCTCCACCATGCCGCATTCGCACCAAATCTGCCGCAGGGCATCACACTTCCGCCAAGATCATTCTTCATCACGTCATGCACTTTCTCCACAGTACCGCCCTGTCTGCACGTATCCTCTCCATATCATCCAAGCACTCTCCGCCTGAGGCTAATAAGCTGATAAAGCTCTCCACATAATCACTCTCCGTGTACTTGCCGCTATCCCGCTGCTTCACTTTCACATGCCTGTTTACAAGCTGAGGAATCCTCATTGCCCTCACCGTCTCCACCACCAGCGGCAGTCCGGCAAATGATGTCACGATGCTTTGAGAAGTATCTGCTATGAGCTTGAATGGCAGTATCCCGTGTGGTACACTCATCTTGAGCACCTCCTGGGTGATTGTTCCTAAATCAATTATGGCTTGCCACTGCACGTGTATCAAGCCGTTTCCCAGAGGTGCTCTCTTGTTGTCTACGGATTATGGCTTTGCCCGCTTTCATCCCCTGATATATTATAATTAAGAGAAACCTATGAATTCTCCGGACGATACAATTGCAGCAATATCCACCCCCAGGGGCGAAGGCGGCATAGGGATTGTGCGCCTGAGCGGCAGGGATGCCGTCAGCATCGCGGATAAGGTCTTTTCCTCTCCCAAAGGCAAGAGGCTGAGAGACAGGGGGACCCACACTGTAACATACGGCTTTATCGTTGATCCCGCCCGTGCCGCGAGAATCGATGAAGTGCTGGTCACGGTTATGAGGGCGCCCAGGACCTATACGATGGAGGACGTGGTTGAGATCAACTGCCACGGGGGAATGCTTCCGCTCAGCGCCACGCTCAAAATTCTTTTAAGAGAAGGCGCACGGCTTGCAGAGCCCGGCGAATTCACAAAACGGGCCTTTCTAAACGGCAGAATGGACCTCTCGCAGGCAGAAGCGGTCATTGACATCATAAAGGCCAGGACGGACCAGGCAGAGCGGTTGGCGCTCCAGCAGCTCGAAGGACGGCTTTCAGGAAGGATAACAGGCCTGCGGGACAGAATTACCGATATCTGCGTGCATATAGAGGCTTGCATCGATTTCCCCGATGATGAGCCGGAGCTTACTGTAAAGGATGAAATTATCACTTCCATGAACGAGATTCAAACAGAACTCCTGACCCTCTCGAAAGGATATGATGAGGGGCGCTTCTTCCGCGAAGGGGTTTCTGCCGCCATCGTCGGAAAGCCGAATGTCGGGAAATCATCCCTCCTCAACGCACTGCTCGAAAAAGACAGGGCCATAGTTACGGACATGCCGGGCACAACAAGGGACGTGATAGAAGATTACCTGAATATAAACGGCCTGCCCCTGCGCATTATGGATACGGCGGGGATAAGGGATACGCATAACCTGGCGGAAATGGAAGGCGTCAAAAGGAGTCTTAAGGCCATGGAAGGGGCGGATATCATCATTGCAGTTGTTGACGCAAGCAGGCCGATTGATGAGGCTGACTGTGAACTGCTCGACAAAGTGAAGCATAAAAGAACTATACTGCTGGTTAATAAATGCGATAGGGAATCATCTGATTTCAGGCTTCCTGATTGCAGCATTGATTCTGTAAGGGCTTCGGCTTTGAAAGGCGAGGGGATCGACGGTCTGAAAGATAAAATTTATACCCTGTGCATCTCATCCGCCAACGCCCATGATACCGAAGACCTCCTGATAACAAACATGAGGCATAAACAGTCCATAGATAGTGCTTCGGCAGCTTTGGAAGAGGCCGGGGAAGCGTTTAAAAGGGGAGTTCCCCTTGAGGTTACCGCAATCTCCCTGAGGGAGTCGCTCGATGCCCTTGGCACAATTGTCGGAATGGTTACCACCGAAGATATCCTGAACAGGATATTCAGCGAATTCTGCATCGGGAAATAGGTCAGCCCGGAAGTGCGGAGGGCTGTAATGCAACTCATTAAGCGCCGGCAGATTATATTTTTTTTGAGGCGACCTATCTGAATGGATATAAAGATAATATATGTTGATTCATTATCCTCAAACGTGTTATTCTTCAATTGGAGTTTCAGAGTTTTTGAAATGGTAAGACCACAAAGACTTTTAGCTTTGTGGCCTTTTTTATTAGGGCGACAGTTTCTGGAACTTTAGTTTTTCATAAGGAGGTAAAAGACATGGCTAATGGTACAGTGAAGTGGTTCAACGACTCCAAGGGTTTTGGCTTTATTACAAGCGAAGACGGCAGTGATGTATTTGTCCACCATTCTTCCATTCAAGGCAACGGATTCAAGTCCCTTGCCGAGGGCGACAAAGTCAGCTTTGATACCGAAAAGGGACCGAAAGGCCCCAAGGCAATCAATGTAGTAAAGCTCTAATTGACTGATTAGATTCCCCTTGCAGCAGCAGGGGGAATTTTTTTTAGAGGTGGAAACGGCAAATGTCATTATACGCGCAACTAACCTCTTTGCCTCAGTGTAGCCTTGTTCCTGCCGTTAAAGGCAACGAAAAGCTCTCCATTTACGCCTGACAACTTTATATAATTCAGGGAGAGGGTCACGCAGAGTATATTTCCAGATTGTATCTTTCACGGATTTTCTCCCTGTCTGCCTGTCTGACAAAGACTGCAAAATCCCTCTTTAATATATCACAAAGGCTGGGCATACAAAAATGGAAAATGCAGGTTGCCGGAAAAATCGACGGAAGTTAAGTGTTTTTGAAACCGCTGCTTGCAGGTGAAAGTGACAGGGAGAGGTCAGGGCTAAACTTTTATGTCCAACCATTGAAAGCGGCCCGGGAGGTTCCTCCCGGGCCGCCGCTTTTCTTGCTCTTCAGTGTTATTTTTTTGCCGGTGCAGGGGCCTGTACGGGTGCTGCCGGCGCTTGTTTGTCAGCAGGAGCCGATGGCGCGGCTGCAAGCTTTGCAACCGCATCCTTGTTTATGTCGACCTTGTAATTCTTTTTCAGCCCTTCAATGAATTTTTCAAAACTCGCTCTCTGCTTTTCAGCGGTCAGCCTCTGGGCGATGAGGCCTTTTACTTTCTCGAACTCAACAACCGAGCCTTTTGCATCCGTTACTTTAAGGATGTGCAGGCCGTCTTTTAATTTTAAAGGCATGCTCACCTCGCCTTTTTTGAGCCTGAACACTGTGTCCTCAAGTTCGGGAGAGAGCTCACCCTTTTTGAAAGAGCCGAGGCTGCCGCCCGACTTTGCAGAGGCTTTATCCGCAGACATAGCGGCGGCAACCTTTCCAAAGTCCTCGCCTGCCTTAAGCCTGTCCTGTACTTTTTTCACTTCGTCTTCTGTTTTAACGACTATCTGGCTTACCTTTACCTGGCTGTTTATGGTGAAGTCGTCCTTATGGCCGTCGTAAAAGTCCTTTATGTCCTTGTCTGTCACTTTTGCGTTCTTTTCTATTTCCTTCATAAGGAGCGAGTTGATAAGTGATATTTTCTTGAATTCCTCGACCCTCTTCTGGAACTCCTTGTCTTTGTCCAATCCCCTCTTTTTGGCCTCGAGGTAGAGCATCTCTTTTTTCACGAGCTCATCAATAAATTTTGCCGTACCCTCAGGTCCCTGGAAAAACTGCTTCGCCATATCGGGAAGTGAGTTCATTTCAGCCTGGGCATCTTCCTGTGAGATAGTGGTGTCGTCTATTTTTACTACATAGTTGCCTTTTGTCCCGCCGCCTTTCGAGCAGGAAACCAAAAAGACAAACGCAAAGAATATCAACAGTGTTTTTTTCATTACCGGTTCTCCTTTAGATGTTAATTTTAAAATTTAACATATTTGAAAAACAAAAGTAAAAAAATATATCCTAAAAGAATGAGAGTAATCGTCGGCATGAGCGGTGGCGTGGATTCATCGGTCGCCGCATATTTGCTTAAGGAGCGGGGCTACGAGGTCGAGGGAGTAAGTTTTGTTCTTTATGAAATGAGGCTGAAGGATACTTTCACTCATGCACCCACCTGATGTACTCTTGAGGCTCTGGAAGACGCCAAAAGAACCGCTGAACAGATAGGTATAAAGCACACCCTGGTTAATTTAAGGAGCGAATTCGAAAGTGCGGTTATAGGGCCCTTTATTGAAGCGTATGCCGGGGGAAGCACCCCGAACCCCTGCATTCTCTGCAACAGGCATATCAAATTTTCCTATCTTTTGAAACATGCGAATGAGCGCAATGCCGATTTTATCGCCACGGGCCACTATGCGAGGGTTGAAGACAGTGACAAGTTACGAGTAACGAGTAGCGAGTTGAAGAATAAGGAAGAATCCGAAAACCCGTCACCCGTCACCCGTCACTCGTTACTGCTAAAAGGCGTTGACCCCAAAAAAGACCAGTCATATGTACTGCATATCCTCAGAAGAGAGGAATTGGCGCGGCTTGTATTGCCGCTCGGGGATATGAGAAAGGACAAAGTCAGGGGAATCGCGAGAAAGCTCGGCCTCGCATCGGTAGACAGGCCTGAGAGCCAGGAGATTTGTTTTATAGAGGAGAGGAAATACTTCAAGCTTGTGGAAGGACTATCGGATGCGCATGAAGGGCCTCTTATCGACATCGAATCAGGCAAAACGCTCGGCAGCCATAAGGGAATTTACCGGTACACTATCGGCCAGAGAAAGAGGCTGGGGATTGCCGCAGGCAAGCCGTTATATGTGGTTAAGATAGATCCATCGAAAAACGCCGTTTATATCGGGCCGAAAGAAAAGGTAATGATAAAGGAATTCATGGTAGAGGACATTAATTGGCTGGTGGGAAGAGAGGCAGTGCTGAAGTGTGGAAGGACAGAAGAAAACTGCTTTCATAGTCCGGGGTCCGGACTTCCGGACTTCCAAACTTCCGATCTTGTCAGCTTCCGCGCAACGGTAAAGGTCCGGTCAACTATGAGGGACGAGCCTGCAACTGTTACTGTCCTTGACGATAAGAAGGCCAGGGTCATCTATGATGAGCCCCAATGGGCGCCTGCACCGGGCCAGAGCGCTGTCTTTTATGTTGGGGATATAGTCATCGGCGGCGGTGTAATACAGTGATATTTTTGAAAATTTTGTGTTATTTTAAGAGATATCAAACTTTGGGGTGTGCAGGATGGCGGGAAACATTATTTCCATAAATATCAGCGAGAAAAAGGGTGTAAGGAAAAAACCCGTTGATGAAGTGGTCATCAATGAGAATTGCGGCCTTGAGGGAGATGCCCATGCATCGTCCGGGTGGCACAGGCAGGTAAGCCTCCTGGCGCTTGAGAGTATAAAGAAGATGCAGGAGAAGGGGCTTGATGTGAAACCGGGCGACTTTGCGGAAAATATAACAACCGAAGGTCTTGATCTGATTTCGCTGCCTCTCGGGACAAAGCTGAGCATCGGCAGCGATGTTATCGGAGAGGTGAGCCAGATCGGCAAGGAATGCCATAACCGGTGCGCCATATATTATCAGGCAGGGGACTGCGTTATGCCGAAAGAGGGTATTTTTATAAAGATCCTCAAAGGCGGCAGGATCAGGAAAGGGGACACGATAGAAGTAAGAAATGAGAAATGAGAAATGAGAAATAAAAACACTCTCCATTTCCTATTTCCCGTTTCCTATTTCCCATTTTTATGATTACCGTTGCAGTGCTTACATTGAGCGATAAAGGTTCCAGGGGAGAGCGGGAGGACAAAAGCGGTCCTGCGATTGCCGAAGCGCTTAAAGGGATAGCCGATGTGAAGCATTATGATATATTGCCCGACGAAAGGGATTTGATAAGGGACCGGCTCCTTGAGTATATCAATAAAGTCGACCTCATCCTCACCACAGGAGGCACCGGGCTCTCGCCGAGGGATGTGACCCCCGAGGCAACGCTTGATGTCATTGAGAGGGAGATTCCCGGTATTGCCGAGACAATGAGGAGGGAGGGGTTGAAAAAAACGAACAGGTCGATGCTTTCAAGGGCGGTTGCCGGAGTAAAGGGGCGGACGCTCATAATAAACCTGCCGGGCAGCCCGAAAGCGGTAAGGGAGAACCTTGAGGTGATCCTCGATGTTATCCCCCACGCTGTCGAGAAGATTAAAGGAGATACAGGAGAGTGTGCGCGATGATTAAAAACCGGTTGCGGGTTACGGAGAGTACCCGATGAAAGATATTTCTTTTCCGCTGGCGTTTCTGGCAGGTGTTTTATCGTTCCTGTCCCCGTGCGTATTGCCTCTTGTCCCCGCTTATGTTTCATTCATAACGGGATTGTCCCTCGATGAGCTTAAGTCAGCTCCCCGCCTGTCAAAGGCCATGGGCAATACCATCGCGTTCGTCCTGGGCTTTTCGACGATCTTCATATCGCTGGGCGCCTCTTCATCATTGATCGGGGGTCTGTTTATAAAATATCAGGATTACCTGAGAATAGCAGGCGGAATCCTTACTATTGTCTTCGGTCTTTTTATCGCCGGTTTTGTTAAACTTGATTTCCTCATGAAGGAGAAGAGATTTCATCTGGACAAGGGGCCGGCAGGTTACGCAGGCGCATTCCTCATAGGGATGAGCTTTGCTGCCGGATGGACCCCCTGCATAGGCCCGATACTCGGGACCATCCTGATCTATGCAAGCTCGCAGGCATCGGCCTCTTATGGATTGAAGCTCCTGTCCGTATATTCGCTGGGGCTTGCCATACCTTTTATTCTGGCGACCCTTGCCGTCAATGTGTTTTTAAGCTATACAAAGAAAATTTACCGGTTTATGAGATGGATAATGATCGTGAACGGTCTGATCCTGATCGCATTCGGCATCATGCTTTTGACCAACAGGATGGGACAACTGGCAGGCCTGTTTCCTGACCTGGGGATTAAATTTTGAGGGTATATGAAAGAGAAATACGATTTTCATGAAATAGAACTGAAACGGCAGAAATACTGGGCTGAAAGAGGGCTCAACAGGACGGAAACGGATACATCGCAAGAAAAGTTTTATTGTCTCGAGATGTTCCCGTATCCATCCGGGAAGATCCATATGGGACATGTCCGGAACTACGCCATCGGCGATGTCATTGCGCGGTACAAAAAGATGCGCGGCCTTAATGTCCTGCATCCGATGGGATGGGACGCCTTCGGCCTGCCTGCGGAGAATGCCGCCATAAAGCACGGCGTGCATCCGGCGCAGTGGACGCATGAGAATATAGACTTCATGAGAAAGCAGCTTGACCGCATGGGGCTGAGCTACGCCTGGGACAGGGAGGTGACCACCTGCAACCCTGAGTATTACCGCTGGAACCAGTGGTTCTTCCTGAAGCTCCTTGAAAGGGGCCTGGCCTACCGGAAATCCTCGTTTGTAAACTGGTGCCCCTCCTGCGCCACGGTGCTTGCCAACGAGCAGGTGCCCGACGGCAAATGCTGGCGGTGCGATTCCGTTGTCATTCAGAAAGAGCTTGAGCAGTGGTTTTTCAAGATTACGCATTATGCAGAAGAACTGCTCCAGGACTGCGATAAGCTGGCCGGGTGGCCTGAAAGGGTCGTTCTCATGCAGAAGCACTGGATAGGGAAAAGCGAGGGCGTCGAGGTGGATTTCCCAATCGAGGGCCTGGATGAAAAATTGAGAATATTCACTACAAGGCCCGATACCCTGTTCGGCGTAACCTTTATGTGCATTGCGCCCGGACATACGATGGCTGAAAGGCTGGTTGAGGATAAAGGCAAGCTGGACATCATAAAAGAGAAATACGGGAAGGTTGAGGAGAAAGCAGGACTGTTTACGGGCCATTATGCCATCAACCCGCTGACAAACCGGAAGATACCCATATATGCGGCTAATTTTGTCCTGATGGAATACGGCACAGGCGCTATCATGTCTGTCCCAGCCCATGACCAGAGGGACTTTGATTTTGCAAAAGAATACAACCTCCCTATAAAGGTTGTTATTGTCCCGGAGAAGAGTGCAGAAGAGCAGAAGGGCGAAAGCACAGAAGAAAAAGACTTCCGAACTTCCGAACCGCCCCGGGCGTTTGAGGATGAGGGGACACTTATCAACTCAGGGCGGTTCAGCGGTTTAAGGAGCAGCGAGGCAAAGCAGGAAATAGGCAAATATGTAGAAGAGAAAGGCCTTGGAAAGAGGACCGTTAATTATAAGCTCAGAGATTGGGGCATATCGCGGCAGAGATACTGGGGAACGCCTATCCCGATAATCTACTGCGAGCGGTGCGGGGTCGTTCCCGTACCGGAAAAAGACCTCCCTGTCATATTGCCTGTGGATGTCAAATTTACCGGCAAAGGGGGTTCGCCTCTTCTGGAATCCGATGCGTTTCTCAACGTAAAATGCCCGAAGTGTTCCGGCAAAGCACGGCGGGAGACAGATACCATGGACACTTTCGTGGATTCCTCATGGTATTTTGTCAGGTACTGCTCAAAGAAAGACGAGAATCCCATGGACAAGGGGAATATTGATTACTGGATGCCCGTTGACCAGTATATCGGCGGCATTGAGCATGCGGTGCTGCATCTCCTCTACTCAAGGTTTTTTACCAGGGTGCTGAAGGATCTGGGCGTGCTCGAATACGGTGAGCCGTTCAAAAACCTGCTCACCCAGGGGATGGTGACCAAAGAGACATTGAAATGTCCGGAACACGGCTGGCTCTTCCCCGAAGAGGCAAGAAATGAGAAATGCACTCTCTGCGGGAGGCCTGTGGAACTGGGCAGGGTCGAGAAAATGTCCAAATCAAAGAGGAATGTTATCGATCCCGACGTCCTCATAAATAAATACGGCGCAGATACCATGCGGCTGTTTTCCCTTTTCGCCGCACCACCCGAAAGAGACCTTGAGTGGTCTGACAAGGGGGTGGAGGGCGCCTACAGGTTCTTAAACCGTGTATGGGGAATCATCTATAAGAACAGCGACAAATTACGAGTAGCACGTAGTGAGTTAAAAGATGATAATTTCGGAGACTCGTCACTCGTTACTCGTCACTCGTTACTGTTGTTGCGGAAAACCCACCAGACGATAAGAAAGGTTACTGACGATATCGAAAAGGATTATCACCTTAACACGGCAATTGCAGCGCTCATGGAATTGGTCAATGACATCTCGTCCTTTAATCCTGAGGCCGAAGAAGATTGGCCGGCGCTGCACTTCGCGATTAAAAACACCCTGATGATGCTCGCCCCTTTTGCCCCGCATATCGCCGAGGAATTATGGGGCGCTATCGGCGAAAAGGACAGCATTTTCGAGCACCCGTGGCCTGCATGGAACGAAACCCTTGCAAAAGAAGAGGAGCTCGAGCTTGTCGTACAGGTCAACGGTAAGCTGAGGGCCAGGATAGTCGTGCCTGCAGGGCTGTCCGACGGGGAGGCACAACAGAGGTCGCTTGATGATGCAAAGGTAAAAGAAATAATAAACGGCAAACAGATCAGGAAGGTCGTTGTGGTAAAGGGCAGGCTCGTAAATATAGTAACAAGCAATCAGTAACGAGTAACGAGAAAAAGGCGATAAGAGAGAAATAAGGATAAATAAAGACGGTAAAAAATGGTAAATAACGCTTTGGCTTTAACAGTAAAAAACAACCATCACAGGCATTTTCGCAAAGCAGCATTAACTGGTTACTTGCTACTCGTTACTTGTTACTTGACCGGTTGCGGTTATACGCTCCAGACAAGGGCCGATCTGCCTTTTGATACCATAATGGTCGGCCGTATCGATAATAAATCACTTGAGCCTAAATTGCAGGACAATTTCAACCGGGTGCTCGCAGAGACCTTTGCCGAGTACGGCTTCCGTGTCGGCCGGTCGAGGTACGTCCTCGAAGGAGAAATATCCGGGTTTGAATTAAAGCCGGTGGCTGAGCAATCCTTGGTGGCAGCGCAATATGAAGTAGTCATCAAAGCTGGTTTCCGGCTTATTGATAAGGAAAGCAACCGTTCTGTTCCGCTTATTGCAAACAGCCCTTTTGTCACCTATTTCGGTTCTACGGGCAGGCTCGAGAGCGTTCTTGCTCAGAAAGAGCTCTCGACGATAAGCGCGTTAAAGAACCTGTCCCAGGAGGTAGTAAGGCAGATTACCTATAATATTGCCAGGAATTTCGCTTACCTGTCCCTCAGCGCTGCTGACATAAAGGATGCGGGCAGCCTGGCGCTCAAGCTCCAGGAGCCCAAAGATCCTGTATCGCGGTATATCAGGGAGGAACTTTCTTATGATTCACGCAAGCTCGTAGATGACTATGACAGGTTTGAATATCCGTCCGATTCGCTTAAAAATACCCTGGCCGGCGAGTTGAATGCCGTACTTCAGAAACCATCCTTTTACAATGAGCGGAGATTTGCGCATATAGACCTGACAGATGATACCCGGCAATTGATCAGGCAGGACCCGCGGGGCGTGGAGCGCACGCGCCTGAACAGGCTGCTGCTGGAAGAGGCGTACCCCGATGAGATAGTAACTCTCGCTTCATCGCACATCCTGTTTACCATTAAAGATATCAAGGACCCGGGCAGCCTGGCGCTCAAGCTCCAGGAGCCTAAAGACTCTTTATCGCGGTATATCAGGGAGCAGCTCTCTCCGGCTGCCTATCGGCTCGTTGATAAATACAACCCGTCCGAAAAGGCATTGGAGCCGCTTAAGAATGCTCTTATCAAGGAATTGAATACTCTGCTTCAGGGCCCCTCCCTTTTTAATGAGGAGCGCTTTGCATCGGTGATGCTGTCTGAGAATACCCGGGAACTGATCAGGCAAAACCCGAAAGGCACGGACCGTGTCCGCCTTAACAGGCAGCTCCTGGAGGAAGCATATCCCGATGAGCTTGCGAAGCTGCATAAAAAGCCTGCATCGGAGCCCCCGGTAAAAAAATGAGCATCAAACAGTTTCAACAGGAACTCTCAAAGGGGCTGCTGTCCCCCGTGTATCTCTTCCACTCCTCCGAAGATTTCCTGCTGTATGAGGCGTTGTCAGCCGTAAAGAGCCGGCATAACGCTGCCGACGTGTTCAACTTCGACGTATACGATATTAAATCGCCTGATGACAATACGCCCATGGAGCAGATAATAGATATTTTAAACACACTGCCGTTCCTGTCGGATAGGAGGACCGTTGTAATCAAGAATATCCAGAAACTCGCGAAAGCGGATGCAAGGAAGCTGGAAGGCTACCTGGCAGACCCGTCGCCGGCCTCCCTTCTCGTAATGCTCCACGAAGGCGCATCTCCGAAGCTGTTTGACCCGGCTACCCTCAAGAATGTGCATGCTATTGCCCTGAGCATTCCGGAAAGGGAGATCCCCTTGTGGATAAAGATGAATACAGAAAAGAAGGGAATAACTCTTACCGACCAGGCGATGGAGCACCTGATTAATTCTGTCGGAACAGACCTCGGGATGCTCTATGCAGAGATAGAGAAACTGTCATGCATAGACACCTCAAAGGCGATCGACAAGGATGACATTAAAGGAATGATTTATTCAGGGGCCGACTATAACGCCTTTGATCTCATAGATGCCCTGAAACGAAAGGATGCCCGGGAAGTGTTCAGCATGCTTGAGAATGTCATCAGGACCCAGGACCCCCAGATGCTGCTCGGCGCGATAAACTACCAGTATTCCAGGCAGTATTCCGGATATGCTGCTCCGCATAAAGCTTCAGGAAAGGCATCTTCGGGAAGTTTTGAAGTCTTCAGGTTATTGCACGAGGCGGATGCAGATATCAAATCATCGCACAAGTTCGTGATAGAAAGCCTGCTCTTCAAGCTGCTCCGGCTTGCCGGCAGAAGCAAAACAGCCTAACCGGCCGCACCCTCACTGAAGGCAGTGTTTACCTTCTTTACAATCCTCGATATCTTTCTCGACGCAGTGTTCTTGTGAATAATTCCCTTGGAAGCAGCTTTGCTTATAATGCTGACGGCCTTTTTAGCTGCAGCGCCGGCCTCTCCCTTGTCCTTCGACGATAACGCTGCTTCCAGCTTTTTCGTGTGGGTTTTTATGCTTGTTTGCACTGATTGGTTGAGCATCTTCTGTTTTTCAGCCTGACGGACTTTTTTTATGGCTGAAAGGTTCTTCTTCGGTGCTGATTTAGCTGCCAATTGTCTTCCTCCACATATTTGAATTATTTAGCCGTTGAGTGCTCTATCATCAAATAAAAACTCTACTTGCTCAATGACTTAATTACTACCCGTGACTTAAAAGATAGCATAAAACCTGACAGAAAATCAATATTTTATGCTAAAATTGAAAGTTATGAAGTATAAGCCCATAGACTTAAGCAGGCTTAAAACCTACTCGATTAAAAGCAGGACCAGCAAGGTTTCCATCGACAAATCGGCGCTGCTGCACAAAAAGGGAAATACCTTCAGGGAATTTGCAAACGGGTTGCCCGGTTTCCTTGCGGCAGGGGACTTGAAATACGTTGTGCAGGCCGTTGTGAATGCGCACAGGAACAAGAGGCCGGTGGTACTCGGCATGGGCGCCCATTCCATAAAGGTCGGCCTCTCGCCCGTGATTATCGACCTGATGCAGAAGGGTGTGATTACAGCGATAGCCGCCAACGGCGCATGCATAATACATGACTTCGAGATTTCTTATATGGGACAGACATCCGAGGATGTTGCGCGCGAACTGTGCACCGGCGCGTTCGGCATGGGTGAGGAAACAGGGAAGATGATAAATAATGCGATTGCGAGCGGTGTAAAGGAAGGCAGCGGCATCGGCTGCTCGATGGGCGAATTTATCCACTCCTCCGATTTCCCTTTTAAAGAGAAGAGCATTTTCAGGGAGGGGTACAGGCTTGATATCCCCCTGACCGTTCATGTCGGGATAGGCGCTGATATCATTCACATGCATCCCGAGGCTGACGGCGGCTGTATCGGAGAGGGAAGCCTCAGCGATTTCAGGCTTTTCACCTCTGTGGTTGCCGATCTTGAGGGCGGCGTTTACATTAATCTCGGCTCTGCTGTCATGCTTCCCGAGGTTTTTTTAAAAGCGCTCACAACGGCAAGGAACCTCGGGCACAAGGTTGAGGAATTTACAACAGTGAATATGGATTTTATCCAGCACTACAGGCCCCGCGAGAACGTCCTGCGCAGGCCCACAATGACAAAGGGCCGGTGTTTTGCTCTGACAGGACACCACGAAATAATGCTCCCTTTACTGGCGGCAATGATCATAGAGGAGTTATGAACGTAACGGTTGATGAAGAAAAATGCATCGGCTGCGGAAGATGCGAGGAAATATGCCCTGCCGTATTCCATGTGAATGAGGACACGGAAAAATCAGAAGTGGTAGATCCGGAAGCGTGCGAATTCGTAGGCTGCTGCGAAGCTGCGGAAGAAAATTGTCCTGTTGAAGCGATAACCCTCGGGGAATAAGCCGGCTATCTTTACTCCCCGGGTTGCTTTTACCCTGCATGATGAACCAGGAAGCAGTCAAACCGGAACTTAAAACAGGAACAGGCCGACCCCCTGACATCCCGCTTTTTATTCCCTACTTCTCTTTCGTCAGCATTGCAAAAAGGCGGGCGATCATAACGCTGAATATTCCGCCAACGATTGCGCCGAAAGCGCCGATAATTCCGACTACGACTGCAACGCCTGCGATTACTATGATGTTTGTTTGTGACAGACTGGTTTTGAACAGGCTGTTGAGATCATGGGCGACCGCCTCGCTCCACCCTCCGCCGAGACTCTTCCCCAGGAGTATATCCATGCTCAGGGCCACTGCAATACCGAGGATTCCGCCCGCAATAAGGCCGATATAGAAAGCCTTTTTCATTCGGCCTCGATCCCGTATTTCTTGAACTTCCTGTAGAGCGTTGCGAGATCTATTCCCAAAGCCCTTGCAGTTTCATCTTTGTTCTTGTTATGGGCAGCGTACATCTTCGAGAGCAGGTTTTTTTCGAAATCATTGAGATAACCCTTGAGTGTGGAGGAGTTCTCTTTTTCGTGCCCGGCCCTCTTCAGCTTGTCCGGAAGATCATCGAGGGTTATGGAGGCGCTTTCCGTGAGAACCACCGCCCTCTCGATGACATTGCTCAGTTCGCGTATATTGCCGGGCCACGAGTACTCAAGCAATGAGGAGAAAGCCTGTTTGTCGAATCCCACGATATTTTTTTTGTGTTCATCGGCGAATTTTCTGATAAAGTGCCTGGCGAGGATTTCAATATCGTCTTTCCTCTCGCGCAGCGGCGGTATTTTTATCTCGATTACGTTCAATCTCCAGTAGAGGTCTTCCCTGAATTTCCCCTCTTTCACTTTATTTTCAATATCTGCATTGGTTGCGGATATGAGCCTGACATCGACGAGCCTGGGTTTTGTGTCCCCCAGGGGATAGACTTCTCCGGTCTCGAGTATCTTCAGAAGTTTTGCCTGAAGATTGACGGGCATATCGCCTATCTCATCCAGAAAGAATGTGCCCTGGTGGGCGAGGGGGATGAGCCCTAATTTATCGGCCGCCGCACCCGTAAACGCGCCCCTCTTGTACCCGAAGAGCTCCGACTCCAGAAGTCCTTCAGGTATTGCAGAGCAGTTGATCGATATGAACGGCTTGTCCCGCCGCGGGCTGTTGCAGTGGATGACCTCGGCTATAAGGCCCTTGCCCACTCCGCTCTCGCCCAGAATGAGAATATTGCTTTTTGTAGGGATTACCTTTTCAAGGGTTTCGACTATCTTTAACATTGCTTCGGAGTTCGCGATGAATTCCTTGCATCCCATATGCTGGCTGATTTGCTGCTTGAGCGCAAGGTTCTCTTTGACTATCGTCTTCTGCTCCAGAACCTTTTTAATGGTAAGGCGTATTCCCTCATTGAGGAACGGTTTGACGATATAATCGACAGCCCCTTTTTTCATCGCCTCGATTGCGGACTCGACCGAGGCAAATGCGGTCATCATTATGACTGCCGTCTCAGGGCTCATCTCCTTCACTTTTTCCAGGACGGCCATGCCGTCGACTTTGCCCATCTTAAGATCGGTAAGGACGATATCGAAGCTCTCTTCCTTCAGTTTTTCCAGGGCGTCTTCCCCGCTGGTCACCGGGGTTGCCGCGTAATCCTCCTTTTTGAGCAGGAACGTGAGGGCCTTGCCTATGTCGGGCTCATCATCAACTATGAGTATCTTCGGTTTCATAAATTGAATTCAAAAAGCAAAAAAGAAAAATTTAAAATTAAGGGATTCCATATTTTTAAATTTTGCATTTTAATTTTTGTACGGTATTGTAATGGTAAAGACACTCCCTGTGCCGATATCGCTTTCAACAGACAGCGTTCCGTTCATTTTTTTAACTATATTATAACTTACGGCCAGCCCCAGGCCGGTGCCCTTTTCTTTAGTCGTATAGAAGGGGTCGAATATTTTATTGAGATCTTCCTTCGGGATGCCTGTCCCCGTATCCTGGAAATGTATAATTATATCATTTCCCTTTGTCATGCTTCTTACGGTGAGGGTGCCGCCGTCAGGCATGGCATCTATTGCGTTCAGGGTGAGATTAACAAAGACCTGGGACAACTGGTTGCCGTCAACGACAACCTCCGGCAGGGAGGGGGAAAGTTCCTTGACAATTGATATCGCCTTGGCCTTTTTATCGTACTGTATCAGGTTTATGGAGGTATCTAGCACATCATTGACGGCGCATTTCTTCGGCTCTCCGGCAGGCATTTTTGAGAACCCCGAAAGTTGCTTCAGGATCTCCGAGATCCTGTTTATATGGAAATAGATGGTCTCGAGGCTCTCTTTCTTGAACTCCTCCACCTCCATCTCCCTGAGTATCTGGACAAAAGAAAATATGGAGGTAAGCGGGTTGCCTATTTCATGGGCGATTCCTGCGGCCAGCCTTCCTATTGAGGCGAGCTTTTCGGAATGGATGATCTGCTCTTCCATCTTCTTTATTTCCGTTACGTCCTGTATAAGCCTTATATAGCCGTGGACCTCGCCGCCTTCTCCTGTTACCGGCGCCGTGGTGATCTGGAAGTATTTGTCCTTCTGCCCGAAAAGGTTGGATACGATTATGGTATCGATACTATCCTTGGCGAACGTTTCCGATGCATTGCAGTCCGGGCAGAGGTCCTCGCAGGACTTCCCGGTGATATCCATGCCGGCCATGTCGGTCATCATCTGGTTCGCCCACTGGATTGTGCCTGCTTTGCTGATCAGGACAATGCCGCCGCCTATGGCGCTGACTATGGTGTTCAGTTTTTCCTTCTCGCTTGCCAGCTCGGACGTCCTCTCGCTTACCCGCTCTTCAAGCTCGACCGCATACTTTTCGAGCTCTTCCTTCCGGCTCGCTACCTCTTCAGCCTTGATCCTCTTTTTGTTGAAGACAATGAGTATGGCTGAAACGATGCTCGTTGTTATAAAAATGGACACGATAAGGTAGGAGTAGAGTTCCATGCTGTGTTTTGTGGTGCGGGTCACCTCGGAATAGGGCGATGACACCGCGATTATCCATGAGAGGTTGTCGATGGCGGCGGTCGAGAAGGCAATAATCTTATCCTCGCCGGATGGGGCGATATACCTGCCGAAGCTGTCCGCCCTGCCCTCAATGATCCTTTTTTCGAGGTCAAAGCTCATATGGCATTTGAAGCAGGTGGCGTCCGCCTTATAGATATTCCCGCCCACCATTCCCGGCTGGGTCGGGTGGTAGAGGAGCGTCCCGCTTTTGTCCATCATCCATGCATATCCCCTGCTGCCGGATTTTATGCTGCTGACGAAGTGATTCGCTATGTCATGTATCCTGATCGACAGGAAGATCACCCCAATCATATTGTTTTGTCTGTATACGGGAGACAGTATGTATACAGTGGACGGGATTTCTTCTCTTATAGCTATATCCCCGGATGCCACGTGTTTTGCTTGCTTCACTATATCAGGGGCCACAGGCTTCACCATATCTCTGTTCCCTTCAAAAAAGATTATGTCGCCCCCGGCATTCAGGATACCGATAGTGGTATTAATTATCCCCTTCTTCCTCAGAGCATCATTTTTCAGCCAGTCGAAATTTTTTCCGGCAGTAATATCCGTATTGGACAGCATACGGGAGATATGCAGGACGTCTTCTTTCACAAAATAGAGATATGCGCTTATATTGTCGGCAATGGACCGTGAGAGCAGGAGTTGCTGTTTGTTGAACTGCTCCGCTATTTCCATCTGGAGCGATTGCTGGAAAAATATGTTTAAGGTGATTAGGCCGGAAATCACAACAATGAGCGTGCCGATGATTATCAGGTAGCCTTTCATCGTATGAGCTTGGCGTTTGCCTCGGCTATGACGGCGCCGTCAGCGGAGTCCAAGAGCCGCGAGCGCGCCTCCAGAAGCCTGGATCCCTTCTTCGTTATTTCCGCTTCTACAACTGTCTTCCTGTCCATTGCCAGGGGTTTCCTGAACCTCACGTTTATTTCCGCGGTAACAGGCGTTATCCCTTCCGACAGGGCAGCCTGTATCATCGCCTCGTCGAGAATGGACGCTATTATCCCGCCGTGGGTTATATCCTTGTATCCCTGATGCATTGGGGCGGGGGTGAATTCGGATGATATCTTCCCGTCTGCGTAGCTGAAAGACAGCTTTAATCCATACGGGTTGCTTTTGCCGCATACAAAGCAGTACTTGTTGTCCTCAAGAAGCAAATCGGTCCTTAGTCGCCGGCCGGCGGTCGGCAGTCAGGCTTTGCATATGCGAATCGGCTTCGATGAGAAAGACTGTTGACTGCTGACCGTAGACCGGCGACGGTTGTTATTTATTCATCATCTCCAGGAATTCTCTGTTGCTCTTTGTCCCTTTGAGCTTGCTGAGCAGGAACTCCACGCTTTCCACGGTGCTCAAAGGATTCAGGACTTTTCTGAGTATCCACATCTTGTTCAGGACGTCCTTATCGACAAGAAGCTCCTCTTTTCTGGTCCCTGAAGAGTTGATGTCGATGCTCGGGAATATCCTCTTGTCAACGAGCTTCCGGTCGAGGTGGAGCTCCATGTTGCCCGTTCCTTTAAACTCCTCGAAAATGACGTCATCCATTCTGCTGCCGGTATCTACGAGCGCTGTTGCGAGTATGGTGAGACTGCCTCCCTCTTCGATGCTTCGTGCTGTGCCGAAGAATCTCTTGGGCCTCTGAAGGGCGTTGGCATCCAGTCCGCCTGACAGCACTTTTCCGCTGGTGGGCGTTATCGTGTTATAAGCCCTCGCCAGCCTGGTTATGCTGTCGAGGAGAATCACGACATCTTTTTTTGCCTCCACCTGGCGCTTTGCCCTTTCAATAACCATCTCGGAAACCTGACAGTGCCTCTGCGGGGGCTCATCGAATGTAGAGCTTATGATCTCAGCGGTGCTCACCTGTCTTTTCCAGTCGGTGACCTCTTCAGGCCTTTCATCGATGAGCAGTATTATAAGGTGTATCTCCTTATGGTTTTTCTTGATGGCCTTCGCAATCGACTGGAGGAGCATTGTTTTGCCGGTCCTCGGCGCCGCCACAACCAGGCCGCGCTGCCCTTTTCCTATGGGAGTTGAGAGGTCCATGACCCTCATGGAGTAATCACCCCCCTCATATTCGAGGTTTATCTTTTCCGTAGGATAATAAGGGGTAAGGTTATCGAACAGCGGGCGGCTTACATTGTGCTCCGGGGACTCATTGTTTATGCTTTCGACTTTCAGAAGGGCGAAGTACCTTTCATTCTCCTTCGGGGGCCGTATCTGTCCTGAGACATAATCACCCGTCCTGAGCGTAAAGCGCCTGATTTGCGATGGTGACACGTATATATCATCCGGGCTCGGCAGGTAGCTGTAATCCGGAGAACGCAGAAATCCGAAGCCGTCGGGGAGAATCTCTAAAACACCGGCCCCATAGACACTGCCGGCCTTTTCCGCCTGCGCCTGAAGGATGGCGAATATAAGGTCCTGCTTTCTCATGCCGGTCGCGCCATCGACATTCAGTTCTTTAGCGAAATGGGCAAGCTCGTCGATGGTTTTTTCTTTCAATTCTGAAATTGAAATGTAATTTTCCATGCTCTTTTTTCCTCTCTGGGTTTTCATGATAGATAGTTTAAAGCTTTATAGCTGCACTAAAAGCCGTGGGATTCATTTTTATCTGGCTGTTGCCTTTATTATTTGTCTCTCTATGGCGTATCCCTGATTCAGGGGGGATATTTAGAATGCTTTGAGGATATTGCTTTTAAGCCCTTTAGAAAGAATTATTTTTGCCCGAAGGTGAAAGGGGCTAAATCCTTTTATTAGAATACCTAAAGTTGAATTTTTTGTCAACATCAGATATAATCCCGCTCGCATTGGGCAATGATCTCCGACATCTCATCCTCCGATATGTCCGGCAGCGTGATCTTGCCGTCTTCACTACGGTCGAGTTTTGTAATGCCCGGGAATTGCCTCTCGATCAATTTCAGATTTAATGCCTGCTGTCTGACTATTTTCAAGAGTCTCCTGTTCTCCTCTTCCAGGTTGTACTTGTCAAGTGCGGTCTGTACAGTAAGTCTGAGCTCGATATCATCCCAGGGCTTTGTAAGGAACCTGTATATTTCGCCCTCGTTTACCGCTTTCATGGCGGTGGTTATGCTGGCATGGCCTGTCAACATGATCCTTATTGCACCCGGGAAGTCACGACGCACTCTTGACAGGAATTCGGAGCCTGTTATTCCCGGCATTCTTTCGTCGGATATAACCACTTTGACGGGATGAGTCCTGAGGACTTCCATGCCTTCCGATGCGCTCCCGCCGGAGAATATCTCATAGGGCTCATGTATAAAAATTCTTTTTATGGCGGCAATTACGTTCGGCTCATCATCTACTATCAGTATGCTGTCTTCGGCCATCGCTACCTCCCCGTGTCACAAACAATGGTTATTTAATGCCCACTTCTCTATGTGCTCCGCAGAACGGGCACATATTCCATTCCTCTTCAAGGGGCATTTTGCAATTGGCGCATATATTATGTTTAAACATGCCGCAATAGGGGCAAAATAAAAATGTCATATCGATTATATTGCCGCAATTCTCGCATTCCCTTTCGTATCTTGTCGGGGGGCCGATTACCCTTAATAACTCGTCAAGAGTGGTAATGCCCGACTTCACTTTCTCTATGCCGTCGTCTATTAATGTTTTCATGCCGCCGGCCCTTGCTAGATTCATAAGTTCGGATTCCTTGTAGTCGCTGTTTATAAGATGGCGGAATTCATCATTTATAATGAATACCTCGAACAGGCCGATCCGCCCGAGGTATCCTGTATTATTGCACTTGCTGCAGCCCTTCCCGGCCGCCACCTCTCCAAAGGTGTTTTTCGGTATTTTAAGGAGGCTGAGAATGCTCTCGTCAGGAACTGCTGTGGTCTTGCAATAATGGCATGTCTTGCGCACTAATCTTTGGGCTATTATCCCTTCAATAGCCGATGAAATAAGGTACGGCTTTACGCCGATGTCGATGAGACGGGTGATGGTTGCCACCGTGTTATTTGTATGGAGGCTTGTCAGGACCATGTGGCCCGTAAGGGCGGCTTTAAAAGCCACATCCGCTGTCTCAGAATCACGGATCTCGCCTACAAGAATCACATCAGGGTCCTGGCGAAGCGTTGCTCTTAATACGGACGCAAAGGAGAGGCCTATGCGCTCTTTCACGTAAACCTGGTTGGCATCTTCAAGGAAATATTCCACCGGATCTTCGATTGTCTCATAATTTTTGGTTGATTTGAGCATCTCGTAGAGGATGGAATACAGCATCGTCGTCTTGCCGCTGCCGGTGGGGCCTGTCGATATCAGGATTCCCTGAGGTTTCTTGATGATAATTCCAAGTTTTTTCAGGTCATTGCTGAGCACTCCCAGTTCCGAGATTTGCTTGATGGAGGCGTTCTTGTCCAGTATCCTCATGACCACCTTTTCTCCGTTTATGGTCGGCATGGTTGATACCCTCACATCAACGATTCTGATGCCTGTTTTCATGGTGATTCTTCCGTCCTGGGGCTTGCGGCGTTCGGAGATGTCCATTTTTGCGAGTATTTTTATTCTCGATATCGTAGCAGGATGCAGGTTTGAAGGTATCTTGATCTTTGTATGGAGCATCCCGTCGATCCTGTATCTGATGATGGTATACTTGGTCTTCGGTTCAATATGGATATCGCTTGCCTGATAGCGCAGCGCCTCCAGTATGATCGCATTTACAATCCTTACAATCGGGGGAATGCCTGAGGAACTGATCAGTTCCTGGATATCGGCATCCGTCTCCTCATCCTCTAAGACTATGTCTATTTCCTCTATCGGTTCAAGCGCCAGGGTATCATCGAGCTCGCGTGCCGACTCGCTCTCGCCCTTGCCCCCGTATATCTTTCTAAGCTGGGCCATGATTTCGGAGGACCCTGCAACCACCGGCATGACCTTGAACCCTGTGAGCATGCAGATATTATCTATTTTCAGGAGGACGCAAAGGAGAGGCCTATGCGCTCTTTCACGTAAACCTGGTTGGCATCTTCAAGGAAATATTCCACCGGATCTTCGATTGTCTCATAATTTTTGGTTGATTTGAGCATCTCGTAGAGGATGGAATACAGCATCGTCGTCTTGCCGCTGCCGGTGGGGCCTGTCGATATCAGGATTCCCTGAGGTTTCTTGATGATAATTCCAAGTTTTTTCAGGTCATTGCTGAGCACTCCCAGTTCCGAGATTTGCTTGATGGAGGCGTTCTTGTCCAGTATCCTCATGACCACCTTTTCTCCGTTTATGGTCGGCATGGTTGATACCCTCACATCAACGATTCTGATGCCTGTTTTCATGGTGATTCTTCCGTCCTGGGGCTTGCGGCGTTCGGAGATGTCCATTTTTGCGAGTATTTTTATTCTCGATATCGTAGCAGGATGCAGGTTTGAAGGTATCTTGATCTTTGTATGGAGCATCCCGTCGATCCTGTATCTGATGATGGTATACTTGGTCTTCGGTTCAATATGGATATCGCTTGCCTGATAGCGCAGCGCCTCCAGTATGATCGCATTTACAATCCTTACAATCGGGGGAATGCCTGAGGAACTGATCAGTTCCTGGATATCGGCATCCGTCTCCTCATCCTCTAAGACTATGTCTATTTCCTCTATCGGTTCAAGCGCCAGGGTATCATCGAGCTCGCGTGCCGACTCGCTCTCGCCCTTGCCCCCGTATATCTTTCTAAGCTGGGCCATGATTTCGGAGGACCCTGCAACCACCGGCATGACCTTGAACCCTGTGAGCATGCAGATATTATCTATTTTCAGGATATCGGAGGGGTCCGCCATGGCGATTGTCAGGTTTTTGCCCTCGAGTTTTATGGGGAGCAGCCTGTTTTTTTCGCAGAGTTCCCGGGGAAGAAATTTGGCTATATTCGAGTTTATCTGCACCTCTTTAAGATCTATGGAATCGAGGTTTTGATGCTTCTGAAGCGTCTGGACTATTTTTGATTCAGCGGCAAACCCGAGACGTACGATAGCATCGCCGATGAACTCATCAGGCTGTTTTTCTTTTTGAGCCCTGTTGAATTGCTCATTTGTGATTATGCCGGCTTTTATGAGGACGTTCCCCAGAATGCCTCTGTATTCATCGAATAGATTGGAATAATTTTTAATTTTTATCTGCTGCTGTTTTGCAAGGTCTTTGAGTTTTTTGTTTTCCTGAATGAGCGCATATTGCTGAAGGGCGATGCTTACGGTCAAGCGCAGGTCCTCATCATTCCACGGCTTGGTGATGAACTTATAGACTGCACCCTCGTTAACCGCCCCCATGATCGCCTGAATATCCGCATGGCCGGTAAGCATAATCCTGATGGTTTCAGGCCATCCGGCCTTTATGGCCTTGAGCAGTTCGGAGCCGGGCATGCCCGGCATTTTATGATCTGAAATTACCAGATGGACCACAGTGCTTTCCATGACCTTGAGGGCGTCTGCACCTGACTGCGCAGTCAATATTTCATAGTTCTCCTCAAGGAAGATGCGTTTGAGGGCATGAAGAACATTTTCCTCATCGTCGATGAAGAGGAGAGTAAACCTGCTGTCGGCCCCGGAGCCCGGCAGTTCGTGAGTTCCCATTTCATCTCCGGCTGTATCTTTTCTTACCGCCTTGAAGATGTCGGCATATTTTGACATTTACTCTCCTTGCCGAGTAATTAAGCTGGCGGTCAACTGTTCGACAGCCTGACCGCTTAACAGCGCAATTGCCCGCTATTGCCCAACGGCAGTGTGATTATAAAGATCGAGCCCTTCCCGACCTGGCTCTGCACTTCGATGCTGCCCCCGTGGGCAGTTATAATATCATAAGAAACAGGAAGCCCCATCCCCATGCCCTTGCCCACATCCTTTGTAGTAAAGAACGGCTCGAAAATGCGGCCCTGGACGTCATCAGGAATTCCCCTCCCGTTGTCGGCAACGGAAATAGTGATTGCATTGCCGCTGCGCATTGTCTTTATGTTTATTGTCGGGTTATCGTCCTTTGACTGAAGGGCGTTCAGGATGATGTTTAAAAAGACCTGGCAGATAAGATCCGGGTTCCCATAGAAGGCCGGCAGCCGGCCGTAGTCCTTTATGATATTCGCCGCTTTATTCGTGACCTCATGCGCAAGGACGCTGATGGTCTTGTCGAGTTCTGCATTGATATCTATTTCCCCCCCGGCGGTTTCATCTATATGCGAAAAGCCCTTTAAGTCTGCCACAATGTTTCTTATCCGTTCTGAACCGTCCATACTCTGCTGCACGAGATCGTTTATATCGCTCATGATAAAATCGATCTTCAAGCTCCTGTAAAGCGCCTCCGATTGTTTGAGCAAGGGTTCCCCCCCGGGCAGCCCCCTAACACACGAGCGATAGAATTCAAGCATTTTCCCCAGGTTGCCGGCATATCTCCTGAAGGTGTTGAGATTGCTGTAAATGAATCCGATAGGATTGTTGATTTCATGGGCAATGCCCGCAGCCAATTGCCCGATCGATGCCATCTTCTCCTGCTGTAAAAGTCTCGTGTGGGCAATTTTCAGCTCAGCAGTCCTCTCCTCAACCTTTTTTTCAAGGGTCTCAGCCAGCTCTTTATATTTCCTCTCGGAAGCGGATAATTGCTTGTTAATCCCGAGGAGTTCCTCGTAAGATCGGTTGACGACTGTTGTGTGCAGCTCCGTAGTAAGTATGCGCTTGACGTTGTTTTTTATCGTAATATTGAGGCTCATCAGGGCAATTTCCACAAGGCCTGAGAGAAATGATTCATGCGGCATGTCAAGAATATAGACAAGAAGAAACCCGATGGGCTCACCCTCGTGGAGGAGCGGGGCTAAAAGGCAGGTTGCTTTATCACAGCAGGAATTTTTCAACGGCTCCGGTTTTTTTAAGATTCCTTTCTCCAGCCTCTTGACTGTATGGGATTGCAGTTCTTCAGGATTGTGGACAACCCCTTCAGTCCAGAGGAAGCGGCCTTTTTCATCGGCGACAGAGGCAAACTCGGCGCCGGCTTTAACCACAGCTTTTAGCAAGGGCGCTGTATCGGGAGCGCTCAGTATGGCCTCGAGCCGCAATTCAGAGCCAATAAAGAAATCTATCCTGTCATTGGATTCCATACCGTGACCCATGCCTTCTCCTCAAGGTTATGCAACTTGCCCCGTAAGCTCATTGATGAACATTTCTTTTGTTACCTGGTGTTTTTCCTTAAGTCCATAACGGCTGTCGATATAATCATAGGTGCGCTCAGCAAGGCATCTGAATGTTTCAAGTACCCCGGAGCCGTTAAGCGCGGAGGCCATGATTACCGGTATGCCGGCTTGCTCCCAGAGCCTCAGCACTTCATCCTCCGGTACGATATCTTTCATATCCCTTTTGTTGAATTGTATGACAAGGGGTATTTTCTCAATATCGATGCCGACGAAAGCAAGATTCTTCTCGAGCGCCCCGAAGCTCTCGAAATTGTTTGTCGTCTCTGAAAGCTGCGAATCCGCAATGAAGGCTATGCCATCAGCCCTTGCCAGAACAGCTTTTCTGGTTGCATCATGGCGGATCTGCCCCGGGACCGTATAGACTTTTACTTTTATTCTCAATCCGCCTGGAGCTATAAAGAAAAAGGGGAGGAGGTCGAAAAATATCGTCCGGTCGTCCTTCGTATCAAGCATCATCAAATCCCCCCTGCCTTCAATGGCAACGATATCGTGGAGCCGTAATAAATTTGTTGTCTTGCCGGACATCGCGGGCCCATAGTAGACGAGCTTCAGAATCATTTTGTTTTCTAAATCATCGTACTCAATCATGTCTTTTGCATTTGCCTTTTAGTCCAGACAAAAACACCTGTCTTCGACGGATCAAGATGATACGACCTTCTTATTGTATCGATGTTCTTCTTGTTAAGGACAATCCCTTTGCTGAGGAGCAAAAGGCCTGTTCCACTTCTTAAATCACGGGCCACAACCAGGCCGGGCATCAAGTCTTTGGGACTTAATTCCACCTGCACGGTATCGGATGTCTGAGCAACGGCGCCTGCCTGCTCCCTTGCCGCCTCGTTGAGGAATTTATATAAGTCCGGGTCAAATTGCGTACCCGACAGGGAGTGTACTTTCTGCAGCGCGCTGTCTACATTGTGAGTTTCGTGGCTCAGGGTTATCAACCGATCAAATTTATCAGCAATGCCTATTATCCTCGACCCGACTGGTATTGCCTGCCCCTTGAGCTTGTCAGGAAATCCCTTGCCGTTGTGCCGTTCGTGATGATGTCTTATGAGCCCTCCAGCCTCTCTCAAATCCTCTATGGGATCGATAGCGGCCTGTCCTCTTACGGGGTGCTTGAGGTATTCATCTGTTTCGTCGGCTGTCAGCTCGTCAAAGTTCTTCAGCAGCACGATATCAGGCAGCCCTATCATTCCGATATCATGCAGCATGGCTGCGATGGTTATGGTCTCAATTTCCGAGCTTTTCAATCCCATCTTGCCGGCCATGACTGATGCAATATTTGCGACATTGCTGGAGTGGCTGTGCAATACCTTGTTTCTCAGTTCAATGATATTGAAGAAGGCAAAAATGAAATCATTAAAGTCCTTCCTCAATTTCTCATTAAGCCTCTTCAGCTCCTTGTTCTGATTGGTCAGCTCTATCGTCTGCTTTTGTACGTAAATTTCGAGTTCCGAGCTCCACTTTTTAAGCTCTTCATTCTGCTTTTTTGTGAGCTCGGTAAGATATCTGTTTTCCTTTATCAGCTTGAATCTTTCTGCAGCGTTGAGTACTGTTATGATGAGGTCATTATCATTCCAGGGTTTTGTAATGTACCTGTAAGCGCCGCCTTTGTTTATGGCATCCATTGCAGCATTTATGTCGGCATAGCCCGTCAGAACTATTCTTACGGAGTCCGGCGCCAGCTTCCCGGCCTTCTCGAGGAATTCTGCGCCGCTCATTTCGGGCATTCTCTGGTCTGAGACGATAACCGCAATGTTGTTGCTCTTCAGGATATCGAGGCCTGCCTTTCCCGATGATGCCGTAAATATCTCGAAATCCTCATCAATGAACAACCTCTGCAAAGAGCGGAGGACTCCTTCTTCATCATCAACAAAAAGAATTCTCAAATTCTCCTGGTCGTTATTTTTCAGCATTTTAGCTCACCTGAATAATTCGACGAAGGTAGCTACAATGTCAGGATCGAAAAACTGGCCCTTGAAATTAATCAGGAATTCCTTGGCCTTTTCATGGGAGATTCTGTTTCGATAGGGACGGTCCGATGTAAGCGCGTCATAAACATCGGCTACAGTCGCTATCCGTGCCTCAATCGGAATATCCTTGCCCTTCAATCCGTCCGGGTAGCCTTTCCCGTCAAACCGCTCGTGATGATAAAGGATGATATTGATAACTGCCTGGGGGAGCTGTGCCAGTCTCACGACATCCGCCCCCCATCTGCTGTGGTTTTTTACTATTTCCATCTGCTCGGGAGTAAGCGGGCCGTTATGGTTCAGGATCGATTCAGGAACCCCGATTTTCCCGCAATCGTGAAGCCAACTGCCGTATTTTATATGCTCCTGATCCTCATGCGACAAGCCCAATGCCTCTGCCAGCTTGACTGTATATTTTGCGACTCTGTCGCAGTGCCCTTTAGTATAGGGGTCTTTCAACTCGATAGTTTGAGCCAGAGAGCGCAGGGTAGCTTCGTCGGCCCTCTTGAGGGACATGACAACCCTGTGGCGGTCGAGTGCATTGAAAATTATATCTTTAAACTCATTATCGTCCCAGGGTTTGGAAACAAACTTATACACCTCTCCTTTGTTAATGGCATCTATCGCGGCATTGAAATCAGCGTGGGCAGTTATAAGTATCCTGACGCTTTCGGGTGAAAGGTTCTTTGCCTTTTGGAGAAATTCGACACCGTTCATGCCCGGCATAATATTATCGGAAACAATAACGGATATTTTATTGTTTTTCAATATGTCTATAGCCTCATAGGCATTTGCGGCAGTTGTTACCTTCACATTCTCACCCAAGAATAATCTCTTGAGGGAATTCAGGATATTGGGATCATCATCTACTAATAGCAAAGTATTCAACATGAAATGCCCTCCTCACAAATGAAAGCAAGGATGATGCCTTGCTGGTTGTGTTCATAATCCATGAGAGCCCCCAGGAGCCTGCCATAATTGCCGTTTATCTCCAGGCTTTTGGCGCTCTTATGTTTGTCCCTTACTTCTCCGATGAAATTAATTATATCCTGTGGCATGGAATCATCGATATTCTGGCCTAATGCATACCAGTTGTTGCCCGTTATATCAACCCAGATGGAGTTATACAGGACTATAGTGTTGTTGAAGTCGATTCCAAGAATCCCTACAGGTATCGAGTTGAGGATATTTTGATGTGTAGCCAGTACCCTGCTTCTGAACTCGAGGTGGGATGATTTTTCTTCGAGTAACTTTTCCAACTCGCTGTTCAATTTTGTAAGCGCCTCGTTCTTTTCCTGGAGTTCAGCGGCAAGCTCCCTGTTCCTCTTATATAGAAAATACCTTTCGACCGCATTGGCAACCGTTACTCTTAACTCATCATCGTTCCAGGGCTTTGGTACGAATTTGTAAATTTGGCCCTCGTTGACTGCGGATACGATCGCTGCTGCATCGGCATATCCGGACAGTACGATCCTGACCGTATCAGGCCGGAGCTTGCAGACCTCTTTGAGGAATTCGACACCGTTCATGCCCGGCATGCGATAATCCGAAATGATTATTTGGGCATGTTCCTGCGCAAGAATATTCAGGCCCTCCTGTCCCGAGGCGGCAGAGAAGATTGCATAGTCATTATCAAGAAAGAGCCTTCTGAGCGCATTGAGAACGTTCTGCTCATCATCTACACATAATATTTTAATTCCCTCTTCCATGCCTATCCTTCCTCGATTGGAATTTTTATAGTAAATTTTGTGCCCTTTCCTGTCTCACTCACGGCCGTGATCTCGCCGTTGTGTTTTTTCACGATATCATAGGCTATGCTCAGCCCGAGCCCTGTCCCTTTGCCCACCTCTTTGGTGGTGAAGAAAGGTTCGAATATTTTGCCCAGTTTATCTTCAGGGATGCCGCAGCCCGTGTCGGCAATGGAAATATGGATATGCTCACCTTCACGCCAGGTTTTTACCGTGATCTCCCCCTGCTTTTCGATAGCATGGGCTGCGTTGACCAGGATGTTCATAAATACCTGGTTGAGCTGGCCGGGATTGCATTTGGTCATGGGTATATTCCCGAACTCTTTTTTGACCGACGCTTTATATTTCAGTTCATTCCAGACGATATTTATCGTGCTTTCCAGGCCTGAATTTATGTCGGCCATCTTGTATTCAGATTCATCTACATGGGAGAATCTCTTTAGATCCTGTACGATCTTCTTCACCCTCTCAGTGCCGTCGATAGACTCTTTGATCAGATTTCCAAGATCATCCGTAACATAATCGATCTTCAGAGTGCGTTTGAATTCTTTTACTCTGCCCAGTACCGCCTCGGCGCTCCCACCCGCATGTCTGGACAGCTCTTCGATTGCTTCTGATTGTATTTTTAAAAATTCAGAGAGTTTGCCGGTATACTTCTGAAGTGAGCCGAGATTGCTCATTATAAACCCCGTCGGGTTATTGATCTCATGTGCAACGCCTGCTGCAAGCTGGCCGATGGATGCCATTTTCTCCTGCTGCAAAATCCTGGATTGGGCCGCTTTGAGCTCAGCATATGCTTTTTCTAATTGGTTGTTTTTTGCCTCAAGCATATTCATCATGTTGTTGAAATGCTCGCCAATCTGGTATATGGGATTTGAAGTAGAGCTATCCGGCACTTTAAACCTGACGGCAAGGTCCTTATTTTTCTCGACTTCCTGTAAGATGAAGGAAATATCACTGAGCGCGAACTGGAGTTCCTTTCTGTCATTGTCTATTGACGTATTTGTTATCTCGAGCGCCTCTGTGGCCATTTTCAGCTCGGTAAAATCCCTTATTGATATTACAGTGCCTGCAATCTCATCGCTGATATTGCTTTTAGCGGGATAGAAATTGAAGACCAGCCATTTCCCGGTTGGCTTATGGAAGAGTTCAACGCCATGCTCATATGCTTTATCGGGCGCCAGATCATACTCAAGAAACAGCTCCGGCCAGTTTCTGCCGATAATTTCTTCGTAAGGCTTGCCTGTAAATTTTTTTAATGCCCTATTGCATCTGATGATAGTATCTTTTCCATCTGTCAGTATGACTATATCATCGATACAGTCGAGGGTTTGTTCCCACTCCTTTTTTGCAATCTCGATAGCCTTAATTGTAGCTGAGAGGCTGGCATTCTTGCTTTTAATCTCTTCAAAGCCTTTAAGCTGTAACAGATTTGTGATCCGTACCAGGAGCTCTGTTTTATCTACAGGTTTTGTCAGGAAATCACTTGCTCCTGCCTCAAGGCATTTTACCTTTGCCTCTCTATTCTCAAAGGTGGTTACCATTATAATAGGAATATGCCGGGTTCCCGGATCCTCTTTTAGTATTTTACATGCCTCTATCCCGTTTATCTCAGGCATGAGGATATCGAGAAGTATAATGTCTGGATTCATCTCTTTGGCCAGCCTTATGGCCTCCTTGCCATTTTGGGCGGCTTTAAACGAATATCCACACCCGGATATCAATACGCTTAAAAAGCCCGGATCCACGGGGTTGTCCTCTGCTATAAGAACTATTGCATTGTCCCTGTTATCCCTGTGTTGTAAATGTTCTGATATCCCCATAGGGCTGTTCCCTTTCTGTAAGAGGTATCCTTACTATAAAAGTCGTTCCTTTATTGATTTCGCTCTCAACCTTAATCTCGCCGTTGTGTTTTTTCACGATATCATAGGCTATGCTCAGCCCGAGCCCTGTCCCTTTGCCCACCTCTTTGGTGGTGAAGAAAGGTTCGAATATTTTGCCCAGTTTATCTTCAGGGATGCCGCAGCCCGTGTCGGCAATGGAAATATGGATATGCTCACCTTCACGCCAGGTTTTTACCGTGATCTCCCCCTGCTTTTCGATAGCATGGGCTGCGTTGACCAGGATGTTCATAAATACCTGGTTGAGCTGGCCGGGATTGCATTTGGTCATGGGTATATTCCCGAACTCTTTTTTGACCGACGCTTTATATTTCAGTTCATTCCAGACGATATTTATCGTGCTTTCCATGCCTGAATTTATGTCGGCCATCTTGTGTGCCGCATCGTCCGTATGTGAGAAGCTTTTTAAATCCCGCACTATTCTTTTTATCCTGTCTGTACCATCAAGAGATTCTTTAATAAGATTTTTAGTGTCTTCCACTATATAATTTATTTTTAGAGTTTTCCTGAGCTCTTCTATCCCGGCCAACAGATTGCCGTTACCCTTTTCCACCGTATTCGATAATACCCTGAGCGCTTCAGATTGGGCTGTTATGAATTCGGATAATCTATCTGCATATTTCTGGAGGGAGCCGAGATTGCTCATTATGAATCCTGTGGGGTTGTTGATCTCGTGCGCCACCCCTGCTGCCAATTGGCCTATGGATGCCATCTTCTCCTGCTGCAAAATGCGGGATTGGGCTTTCTTGAGCTCTTCATAAGCACTCTCCAATTCCCTGTTTTTTTTCTCAAGCTGCTGCTCGAACAGCTTGCGGCCGGTAATGTCGCGTGCAATACCCAGAATCCCGACAACTTTCCCGTCCTGCATCAAAGGCGTCACCGTGAACTCACCCACCAGATATGCGCCGGAGCTCAATTGAATGCGCAGCTCATGTGTCGGTGGCGTTTCCCCGTTCAGGACGCGATGGGATACCTCTGTCGCAAAGGGTAAATCAGCGGGATGGATTATATGCGTGAAGTGCTTGCCGAGCCACTCGTTTTTCTCCCAGCCGGAGATCTCTTCAAATGCCGGGTTCAGAGAGGCAATGGTCCCTTCAGCGGATATTGTATAGATGACATCGCGTGCATTTTCAACAAGGCTCCGGTAGCGCTCTTCCGATTGGCGCAAAGCTTTTTCAGCGCGTGCGGGAAAGGTGCGCAAAGTAAAAAATACCGCTGAACCCAGCAGCAGTCCTAACAGTGATATGAGGCCGGTGTTTATTAATAACGGGCGTAAAGAGCGGCTGATCTCAATGCTCCCGACAACCCTCCCGGAATCCATAAGATTGCCGGCTCGTGTTGCAAAAGGCGCTTTCAGCTTATCCCTGCTTTCAACGACGGTATTGTTCTTGTTGTCCAGAATGCGCCGGATTTCAGGATTGCCTTTGTTTGGCCTCCGTGCCATAAACTCCGCCAGCCTTTCATGTTCGAACCGCCACATTTCGGGATTCTTATTGATCAACTGGGTGATAATGTACGCATTAATTTCCACCTCGGTGTCCAGAGAGGCGGTTTCATATTGATATACAATGGCGAAATAGCCTATGGGCAGTAATATGGCGACCACACCTGCCGCGCCGGATGCAATCCGGTTTATAATGGAAATTAATTTAATGTCCGGTTTTTGCATGGTCCGGCGGCTCATTCACCCAGTGTCCTGTCCGGATGAGAATATCACGTCCTGCTTTCGAACGGCATTTTTCATGGCGTCGGACATGCTTTTAAGCAGAGCAGTATCAGAATCTCTCTCAGGCCGCATTACCAGCCGAATGGGGCTGCCGTCGGGCCAGCTTTGCATCCCGCCCTCGTAAATCTCAACGGCCTGCCGGGTGGTGAGCCCTGTTATACTGCTCTTGCTCGAAATGACAAATACGAAAGGGGTTTTCGCATATTCTATTGCAACGAGACCCCGGTTGTGTTCAGCATCGTCCAAAGGACGGCTGCTGATTGCAATATCAAGCGCGCCTTCCTGTACGGCACTGATCCCGCCGCTGCTGCCCAGGCTCGGGAAAAGGACGATATTTACATCGGGATGTGTTTTTTTAAAAGCCTTGGCCAGTTGCTGCATAGTGCCTAGTGCCCCGCCCGTGCCCCCTATCCTGATTGTTCCGGGACCCGGCTGAGCAAGCAGCCGGCTCCCGGATGCCGCAAACATGAGGGTCAGCAACACTATAATAAACATTCTCAGTTGTAAAAAGAGATATGGTTGATTCAATATCCTCTTGAATTGCTTCATGTTTTGCCTCTCTGCCGTTAATAGTTCACCTGCCTGCTTATGGCATATTAAAATAAACACCCATGTGCCGGAGTGTATTGGGTGGTGAGGTAAGGAAATGCTGTTCAGCGATAAATATATAGATTCCATAAGGCATAATTAGCTTTAGCAAGAAAAATACCAGATTGGCGGCATTGATTTAAATGATAAAATTGCCTGACATGGATTGGAAGAACAGGACTATTTTCCATAGTCTATGGTAAATTGCCATAGATATGGGGGAATGGCTACCTTTACCTGCTATTTTTCATTTAAGTATAATAGCTGATGGATTGCAGGTTGACTGAGAGAGTAAAGGCTGCGGGCTGAGCGGCAAAAACAGGTCCGTCGGACCTGGAAGAGACCATAAGCTCTCTATTCCCCGCCGAACTCGGCAGAGTCGTCAAAGGCTCCGGCAAGATCATAGTGCCGTGAGCGGTTGCTTTATCCTCCTGCTTCACGCCCATCTCCCTTATGTAAGGCACCCGGAACATGAGTATTCCCTCGAAGAGTTTTGGCTGTTCGAGGCCATCAGGGAGACGTACATACCGCTTATCGATATTCTTGAATGCATGGTAAACGACAGGATCAGCCCCCGCCTGACCTTGTCGATAAGCCCGACCCTGATGGAAATGCTCAATGATGAGCTGCTCAGGAGCAGATTTGTCAGGTATATGGATAATCTCATCGAGCTTTCCGAGCACGAGAGGATGAGGACCAGGAAGTCGCCTTTCGAGCCGG
>JAMCVZ010000021.1 GCA_023476565.1 Nitrospirota bacterium | reverse complement strand
GACAGCATAATGAGCTTGGAGAAAAATGAAAGGGCAACCTGGGTTGAGGGAAAGGGGATTTACCCGTCTAAAACCGCTGTTTTACGGGGTCGGGTACGATGAATTCAGATTATCTTGGACAGCAGTGACAAGAAACAGAAAAACAATTTCTCAGCACTAAGCTTTCAAGCCGGAGGTGAAATGATGACAACAAGTCAGGCAACTGCCGAGGTTTTTTTCACGGCTTTCAAGTCTCTCAAAAGTAATGAGAAAGAAGCTTTTCTCGAAAAGATACTGCGAAATTCCGCGTTACGGCAAGATATCATAGATATGGCCCTGATTGAGGAGGCAAAAAAGGTTAAAGGCAAGCCCATTGCAGCTAAGGAATATTTCCAGAAACGCAGAAAGTCCCACGATAAATGAGTTCCTATAATGTTCAACTCATGCCGCAGGCGCAGAAAGACCTTGATGATCTTTCGGGAGAGATGTTAGCGAGACTTGAGAAGATAATCATGGGCCTGTATGATCAACCGAGGCCTTCAAAAACCAAGAAGCTGGTTGGTTCGGGATCGCGATGGCGCATCAGAGTCGGCGACTACAGAATACTTTACGAAATTGATGATTCTCTCAAGCAAGTGAAAATATTCCGGATAGCTCACCGAAAAGAGGTTTACCGATAGGCGGGCAGGACACTTTTTCCCGTCCCCTGATTTCTGCGAAAGCCGCCCATTTTTTCACTGTCGTAAAATTGTAGTAGAATTCTGCAAAAAGCACGGAAAACACCGGAAGAGCCGGAAAATACGGGAGCAGTAAATTGCTTTTAAGTAGAAAGAGTTATGCCCAAACCTCTGACAGATGCCGATTTTTCAAAATAGCCCAAATGCCGCTCTCAAGGCTAAAACACGGGTTCGAATCCCGTTGGGACCGCCATTTTTTCATCCGCGCTTTTTATCCTGAGTGAGCTACTTCTCTTTCGATTGCCTTCTGTACGAGCTGGTTAAGGGAAATGCCTTTTTTTTCTGCCGTAAGTGCTGCCCTTTTATGGAGCTCCATACCGATCCGGACATTGAAACTCCCTTTAAACGGTCTGTCGGGCTCGTCGCCGCTCTGTTTGCAGTCGTAGTGGAAGGCCAGGCATGTCTTGCAAAATAAAGTACAAATCCACGAAATCCCTTTTTTGTACCGCTCTGATTTATGGCAATCACTTTCATCGAAGCACTGTCGAGAATACCAGCAATCTGAATCCCTTTATGGACAGCAGGCTTTTCCAGAAAGGGGTATTCATACTTGAGCAGCGAGAACTTCGCATCCTCAATATTGACGCTGAGCGTCCCTTCCCCTTCCGAAAGGCAATCAGCTCATTTATAATAAGAAGTGAATCAAAGTTGTAAAATAAGGTTATGGAAAAAGCGGATATTGCAAAGTTCATTTCGATACTGAAGAAGCAGGTAAAGACCCTTCATGTCCCCTGGCTTGATGAGCTTGCATCAAGGGATAAAGACCCCTTCAAGGTACTCATATCCTGCATCCTGAGCCTCAGGACCAAGGACAAGGTGACTGAAGAGGCGTCCGCCCGGCTTTTCAAGCTGGCATCAACTCCGGCGGAGATGGCAAAACTTTCTGAACGCGACATAGAGAGGGCGATCTACCCTGCCGGGTTTTACAGGGTCAAAGCCGAAAGGATTAAAGCACTGGGCAGGGAGATTGGGAGTAAATATCACTCCAGAGTGCCTTCGAAAATGGAAGAGCTGCTCAGCTTGAAAGGTGTAGGACGGAAAACCGCCAATCTCGTTCTGACTCTGGGGCATGATAAACCTGGCATTTGCGTTGATACCCATGTCCACAGGATTACAAACAGATGGGGGTTCGTGAGAACAAAAACACCCAAGGAAACTGAGTTCGCCCTCAGGGTACATCTCCCCAAAAGATACTGGAAAGAAATAAACGGGCTCCTCGTTGCTTTTGGACAGAACATATGCAAACCGATATCACCCCTGTGCAGCAGATGCGATCTCGACGAATATTGCGAAAAGGCCGGGGTTACAAAGCATCGCTAACGGGGCACATATCAGCCCTGCCCATTTCTTTATTCTTCCTCTCAGGTTTCCCGATGCTTCGCCCGGCGCCTTCGACCCGGCGACCGTCTCCCTGGCATTCGGAATCATCTATTCTGCCTGGGTGTTCCGAAGACTATGGTCCAGTAATTCCTGAGATTGCCGCTCTTTGCAAACGCGGCGCCGGCTTCCCTGAATTCAGGGTTCATGATATTTCTGCAATGCGCCTCGCTCCTGAGCCACCCCTGCACAGCCTCTTCAGGTGTCCGGTAACCCTGCCCTATGTTCTCTCCGAATATTCTGGTCTTGGAGAGCCGTATCCCCGGATTGCTGCCGTCGGAGCCGGTATGGCTTAAAAAACCGTTTCGGGCCATATCCATGGAATGGGCCAACGCTGCCTGCCCGAGCATATCGTTCCAGGCAAGGGGTTGAACCGCTTTGTAATAGGCGCCCCCGCACTTCCTGCCCTTTACCCTCGACTCATTGACCAGCTCGACAATGCGCATCTCCAGAGCGAAGTCCCCTGCATGCGTGCTTTTCGGCTTATTTATTCCTTCCATGCATGCGGAAAGAAGAAATAGGGCAATAAGGAATACCAACATGAACTGACGCATATGTCCCCCTCAATTATTTATGGATAGCCAGAGAGGTATATACATAAATTTTACAGTACCGGCCGCCAAATATAAATACATTCAATCCGGATGCCCCTGCCCTTACAATATTCTTGACTTTCTTCCGTTTTTTATACTATAAAATTAATTAGCACTCTCATTATTAGAGTGCTAATTATAATAATGAGAGGTGCAAAAGCGATTATGACCGCGCAGACTTTGGAATTTAAAACAGAGGTAAAACAACTCCTCGATTTAATGATCCATTCCCTTTACTCTCATAAGGAGATATTTCTCCGCGAGCTTATTTCCAATGCCTCGGATGCCATAGACAAGGCACGGTACGAATCCCTGACAGACAGCGCTATCATCGAGAATGACGGTGACTGGAAAATCAGGATAACTGCAGACAGAGATGCCGGGACCCTGACGATAAGCGACAACGGCATAGGCATGACGCGGGATGAAATGATCGAGGCGCTGGGCACCATCGCCCATTCCGGGACAAAGGAATTTCTCAAGACGTTGAAAGAGAGGGGGAATAAAGACAACCCTGAACTTATCGGCCGGTTCGGGGTCGGTTTCTACTCGTCATTTATGGTTGCCGACAGGGTTACGGTCATTTCGAGAAAGGCGGGCCAAAAAGACGGGCCGGGGGTCAGATGGGAATCGGCTGCCGACGGCTCATTCACCGTGGAGGATACGGAGAAGAAGAATAAAGGCACCGATGTCATCCTGCATCTCAAAGAGGATGAAAAGAAATACCTCGAGGAGTGGGAGATAAGGAGCATAATCAGAAAATATTCGGATTACATCGAGCACCCTGTTGTTATGGATGTAGAGCGTGAAGAGGATTCCGCCATCGATAAAGGCAAAAAAGTCAAAATAAAAAAGGAAGAGGCGCTGAATTCGCGAAAGGCCATCTGGCTCAGAAGCAAGTCGGAAATAACGGACGACGAGTACACTGAGTTCTACAAGCATATCTCGCATGATTTCTCACCTCCCCTGGAAACGATCCACTTCAAGGCGGAAGGGACTTCCGAATTTACCGCGCTGCTCTATATTCCCCCGAAGTCGCCGTTTGACATCCTTTACAAAGACTTCAAAATCGGCCCTACCCTCTATGTCAGGAGGGTCCAGATCATGGATCACTGCGAGGAATTAATCCCAACGTACCTGAGATTTATAAAAGGTGTTGTCGATTCATCAGATCTCCCGCTCAATATTTCGAGAGAGATACTGCAGGCGAACAGGCAGGTTGAGATCATCAAAAAGAATACGACCAAGCAGGTGCTTGATACACTCCGCCTGCTGAAGGAAAACGAATACGATAAGTATCTCGACTTTTACAAGGAGTTCGGCAGGATACTGAAAGAAGGCATACATTTCGATTTTTCTAGAAGGGAACAGATAGCCGATCTGCTCTTGTTCCCGTCGACCAGGACCGAACGCCCCGCTTATACCACCCTCCAGAAATATATCGACGGCATGAAAGCCGGGCAGGAGGAAATTTACTACATTACCGGCGCATCATATGATGAGGCGGTCAAGTCCCCTTATCTCGAAGCCTTTAAAGAAAAAGACTACGAAGTGCTTATCCTGCTCGACGACATCGACGATATCATCATGGGCAGCCTGGAGTATAAGGGGAAAATGCTGAAATCGGTAACCAGGGGCGACATCAAACTGGATAAATCTGAAGAGACGGAGAAGGCAAAAGAAAAATACGAAAAAATAATCGACCTCATCAAGGAGCAGCTTAAGGATGAGGTCAAGGACGTGCGGCCCTCCTCCAGGCTGAAAGACTCCGCATGCTGCCTTGTATCGGATGAAGGCGCTCCGGACGCCCAGATGGAAAAGCTCCTGAAGGCAATGGGACAGAGCATTCCTGCAAACAAGCGGATACTCGAAATCAATCCGTCCCATCCGGTTTTTGAAGCAATGAGCGCCATTTTCGCGAGAAACGGAAAAGATCCGGTTCTGCAGGAATATATCCAACTGCTTTATGATCAGGCGGTATTGCTGGAGGGGTCAAAACCGAAGGACCCGGCTGCTTTTGCCGGTGCGATTGCAAAGCTGATGGTCGAAAATGCACAAGCAAAGGCCAGTTAGGCAATTCCGGCTGCATATCGGCCTGGAACTTTGCAGGGCGGGCGTGTGCGGAGCCGTGATTGAACCGAAACTATAGAAAAACCGAGCTATCTGCGGGAAACTATAGTTAATATAACAAAGTAAGGTATAATTGAGTAGCTTAAACCATTCAGCATAAGGAGTTTGCAATGAACATGAAAAAAATATTTGCGATTTTGATACTATTCACATTCTTTGCCGTACACTTTGAGGAAAGCGCCTTTGCCCGCGCGGGCAGAAGCGGCGGCTTCGGCGGAGGGAGTTCCTTCGGCAGCAGGGGATCGAGGACATACTCTGCGCCCTCCAGACCGGCGCCCAGCCAGAACCAGTACCAGAGACAGCAGACCCGGCAGAGCCCCGTATCACCTGCTCCGATGCCTCAATCTCCATTCGGCGGGTTCATGAGGAGTCTCGGCGGCGGGCTCCTGGGAGGATTTATGGGCGCGCTCCTTTTCAGGAGTCTCGGGTTCGGCGGCATCGGCTCCACCGGGGGGTTCGGCGGCATCGGTCTTTTCGATATCATTCTCTTGGGACTGGGCATTTTCATTATTTACAGGCTGGTCAAATCTAAAAGGCAGGCCGCAGCCCCCTCTTACAATGCGGATTCCCGGGGCTATGATCAAAACTATAATTACCAGCCTGTCAGTGACATCCCGCCGGCCTCTCCATTTGCGGATGACCGCACTGCCGGACTTTCGCAGATAAGGCAGTTCGATCCCTCATTTGATGAAAACAGGTTCAAAGAAACGGTTACAGATATTTTCTTCAAGGTCCAGGCCGCGTGGATGAACAGGGATATCGAATCCTCAAAACAGCTCTTTGCACCGGAAATCCTTGAACTCATGCGCACCGATGTTGCGAAGATGAAATCGGAGGGCCGTATTAACAGGCTCGAAAACATAGCCATGAGGGGCGTCGATATAACCGAGGCATGGCAGGAGCAGGGCAAAGATTATATCACCGTAGAAATCAATGCAAACGTCCTTGATTACATGACCGATGAATCAGGCAGGCTGATTGAAGGGAGCAGGACGGAGCCAGTCAAATTCATTGAGTACTGGACATTTGTAAGGCCCATAAGTTCAGGAACATGGCAGCTCACCGCTATCCAGCAGTCCGAGTAGTCACTTTATGTAGCCATGAATATTAAAAACGAAGTCAGCGAAATCGGCCCCTATAAGATTGTCCAGATTTTTTTCCCCGTGTCCGGCTTCCGGGCTGTTGTAGTCGTTGATAATATAGCACTCGGCCCGTCTATCGGCGGAGTAAGGGTCTCTCAGAGTGTCACCCTTGAGGAGATAAAAAGACTTGCCGGCACAATGACCTTGAAAAATGCCATCGCGGGGCTTCCCCACGGGGGAGGCAAGGCGGGCATAATGGTTGATCCGAAAGATCCGCAAAAAGAGCATTGCTTCAGAATATTTGCCCAGGCTATAAAAGACCTCAATGAATATATTCCGGGTCCGGATATGGGAAGCAATGAGGAGTGCATGGCCTGGGTGTATGACGAGATAGGCAGGGCTGTCGGCCTCCCGGCCGAGGAGGGCGGCCTCCCCCTCGACAGACTCGGAGCAACAGGCTTCGGGGTAGCGGAATGTGCCGAGGTTGCATGCCACTATGCCGCGATGCAGCTCAAAGGAGCGAAAGTCGCTATTCAGGGCTTCGGCAGTGTCGGAAAAAAGGCCGCGCATTTCCTAGCGGGAAAAGGGGCCCTCATCGTCGCGGTCAGCGATACACGTGGATGCATCAGCGATCTCTACGGGATAGATGTTAAAAAATTAACAGAGGTCAAGGACAGCACCGGCAGTGTTATAAATTACAGGCCGGGAACCGTCAAAAAAACTGAGGAGTTGTTTTCCGAACAGTGTGATATCCTTGTCCCGGCTGCCAATCCCGATGTCATTCACAAAGGGAATGCCGGCGACATCAGGGCAAAACTGATTATACAAGGGGCAAATATCCCCGCAACGAGGGAGGCCGAGGAGCTCCTCCATAGAAAGGGAATCCTGTCAATCCCCGACTTTATTGCAAATGCAGGAGGCGTCATCATGGCCGCAATGGAGCATGCCGGAAAAACAGGAGAGGAGGCGTTTGATACCATTTCTGAACGCATAAAGAAAAATACTGCACTGATACTGGAAAAAACTTTCGAAGAGAACATTCTCCCGCGGCAGGCGGCGGAGGCCATTGCCAGGGAAAGGGTCTTGACTGCAATGTCGTACAAAAGAGTGCTGTAGAGGAAACTCTAAATATCGCGTTTATCGAGAATACTCCTGATCTTGGTCATCAGGCTTTGCATATCCAGGGGTTTAGATATAAATTCCAGCCCTTCCTCATAAATCCCTCTGGAGGTTAGTATGTCCTGTGTATATCCGCTCATGAAGAGCGCTTTAATTCCGGGGCTTATTTCCTTTATATGGACATAGACCTCTTTCCCGTTCTTTCCGGGCATAACCACATCCAGGATAACCATGTTGATGGCATCCCTGTTTTCATCATATTTTTTTACGGCATCGACTCCATCGACTGCAAGAATCACTTTATACCCGTAACTTTCAAGAACATCCTTCATAAACTCTCTGACGGATTCTTCATCTTCCGCAATAAATATTGTCTCACTGCCCCTGAAATCCGGTTTGGCCGCAGGCATTCCGGTTTCCTCCTGGCTCCCGCCTTTCAGTTCCTCTGACGCAGGCTGGTATATCTTGAACGTCGTTCCCCAGTCCTTCTCGGTGTAGACGTCGATAAAACCCCCATGCTGCTTGATTATCCCGTACACCATGGCAAGCCCGAGGCCCGTTCCCTTGTGCTTTTCCTTTGTCGTGAAGAACGGGTCGAATACATGGGGGAGGTCCTTGCCGTCTATGCCCATGCCCGTATCGCTGACTGACAGCACCATGTACTTCCCGGGCTTCGCCCCGTATCTGCCGGCAAATTCAGAATGAAGCACCATGGAACTCGTCCCTATGGCGAGCCTTCCGCCGGACGGCATTGCATCCCGGGCATTGGTCACAAGATTCATGATAACCTGCTCTATCTGATGGGGGTCCGCAAAAACCGGGAACTCTGTTTCCGAGCAGCTTATTATGAGTTCTATATCCTCTCCGATCAGGCTCTTCAGCAGCCCCGATATATTCCTGATGACCTCATTCAGGTTTATTGTACTGGGCTTCATAATTTGCTTGCGGCTGAAGGCCAGAAGGCTCGAGGTCAGGTTCCGGGCCTTTTCTGATGCGCTCAGCACCTGCCTTACAAACCTCTTTGTCCTTTCATCGCTATTGCTCAGTTCCTGTTCAAGCAATGAGGAATACCCTGTAATAGACGTCAACAGATTGTTGAAATCATGGGCAATGCCTCCGGCCAGAAGGCCGAGTGACTCCATCTTATGCGACTGCCCCAGTTGCTCCTCCAGCCTCTTTCTGTCTGTAATATCCCTGTTGCTGACACGTCTGCCGAGGAACCTGTCTTCAACGTAAATCGGGCCGCATACATGGGACAGCCATTTCGCCTGTCCGTTCTTCGCGATAATCCGGAACTCCATTTCTTCATGGCGCGCCGCTGCCAGGTCGTTCATGTGAATTTCACATACGGCCCTGTCCTCTTCGTGCACGATCCCGCATAAGAGTTCGGGGGTTTTTATGAACTCTTCCTGGGAATATCCGGTGATACGCTCGCAGGATGCGGACATAAAGATTATTTCCCTGTTCTCACCGATCCAGAATTCCCAGTCATAAGCAAACTCGGAGAGGGTCCTGAACTTCCATTCGCTCTCTTTAATCTTCTGCTGCTGTCTGTATATATTCTCATACCCCTCTTTAAGCGCTGAGCTCATAGCGTTAAAGTTGACGGCAAGCTCCCCGAACTCGGTGTTGTCCCTGTATGAGATGGCATATCCGAGATCGCCGGAGGCTATCGCCCTTGTTGCATTTATAAGCTCGCTCACAGGACGGGTAATGAATTTGATCAGATGTGCGGAGACCACAAGCGCAAGGAGGAAGGCCAATATAAGCGTGACAAAAAGGATTACCTTTGCATCGTTTACCTTTGAAAGGGCCTGGGTCGTGATCTTTTGAAGCCGCTGGCTTGCAGTAAAGGCCATATCCTGTGTGAGCCCGAGGAGCTTATCGCCCACACCTGCGGCGTCCAGTTTGAGTTTTTCTATCCTCTTCGAGTCAGCAGACGCTGTAATGTAGTAGCTCAGCGCGTTCTTATAATCTTCGGTCAGGGTCTTGAGCTCATCTATGCGTTTGGATACCTCAGGAGAGTGATGGCATGTGCTGCACATCAGGGTTGCATCATCGAGGGCGGTCACATTATTTATGATAGAATCAAGATTTTCAGCCAGCGGCGTACCGACCCTATAGAGGTCTGATTGGACTGTCTGAACGTTTATCACCAGGTGCTGCCTGAGGTGCTCTACCTGATGGAGCTGAATAAGACCGCTCAGCGAGGCGGTTGTATTTGCTATGTATACCGTCGCAACCACCGCACCGGCGGTAAAGAGCATGAAGACGGCAAGCAACGATAAAAAAATCTTCCTTTTCATCAGCCGGTATGTCTACTCGTTCCTGTACTTGTAGTTTTTAATATCGATCCCGGCCTTGCGGGCAATATCAAATACAGGTTTATAGTCCTCTTTTGTGGTTGGGAGAAATCCAATGGCCTCAAACTTTTTAAGCACCTCTTTACCTTCCGGATCCTTATCCATGCCGAGGAGGACTTTTCTTAACTGTGTTTTCACAGCAGCACTCAGATCCCTTCTGACACCAAGGCCGTTCGACGGCACATCAGGTGATTTTACGAGTATGGTCAACTCCTTTTCTATTCTCGGATCGCGGCGTGCCACCCTGTCAAACATGGAATGCTTTGCACACCCGATATCGGATTTCTTGTTGAGAACCGCATATATTGCCGCATCATGGCTCCCCGCAAAGTAGTATTCCTTGAAGTATGTGTTGATATCATTTATGCCGTGCTCTTTGAAATAGGACATCGGATATGCATATCCCGCGGTCGTCGCCTTCTCAACGAATACAAGTCTTTTCCCCTTCATATCGTGTACCGTCTTTATCCTGCTGTCCTTCCTGACAAAAATATAGCCGCAATAGGTAGATGCATTATCGAGATTTACAGGCCGTGCGATCGGCTCAACGCCCAGTTTCTGGATTGCCAGCGCACCGGTAAAACTGCCAAAAAACGCGCCGTCCATTTTTTCCGAGGTGAACCTTTCAATTATATTGCCGTACCTCGACAGGATGGTGAATTTGATTTTTATCCCCGTCTTCTTCTCGATATACTCCCCGAGGGGCTTGTATCTTTCCTTCTGCTTGAAGACATTCTGCTCGGGGATAAGACCTATGGTCAGTTCCGCTGCATACGCATAACCTGAAAAAAACACAATCATGGCGATTACAAGTATCCGGTTCACTTATGCCTCCCCTTTAAAAAGCTGATTTAATTATATATAACGCCCGATAGAAAAATCCAAGTGGAATCCAGCCGCCATGCGGCCCGGACCGGAGGGGATTGGATATAAAGGCGGTTGCTAAGGTTGTGCCGGTTGAGGCTGGTCATCGGCCGCTTTGGAGTGCCGCATGATCCATACGGCGCCGAACTCGTTATCCTGGTAAGCCCGCGCAAGCCCGAGCCTCAGTATTTCAAGGAGGGCAAGAAAGGTGACTATGATCTCTACTCTCGTCAACGGGACTTCCGAAGAGGCATCTTCAGCAGAGCTCCCGGGGGCTGTAAAAAGGGCATCGAACCTGACCGTATGCTCGTTTTCCATCTTTTCCAGGATCATTGCGATCTTGTCCTTTACGGTCAGCGTCTCTCTTGTTATCCGTATGGCCTCAGGGGGCGCCTTTTTCAGGATTTTCTTTAAAACTCCCATGAGATCGAAGAGGTTCACTTCAAAAAGGTAAAGATCGGGTTCGGGAGATGGTTCGTCCATTTCCATAGGCGCCCGCGCGAATATATTCGTCCATAGGTCCTCCCTCTCTTTCAGCGTGGCCGATGCCTCTTTAAATGCCTGGTATTCAAGGAGCCTCCGGACAAGGCCCGTCCTCGGGTCTTCCTGGTTCTCAGCCTCTATCGTTTCATCAGGGGGGAGCAGCATGCGGGATTTTATAAAAATAAGGGTAGCCGCCATAACAAGGAACTCGGATGCGATCTCGAGATTCAACTCTTTCATTATTTCGATATACTCGAGGTACTGCCTCGTTATCTGGGCAATGGGGATGTCGTAGATATCTATCTTGTCCTGTTTTATTAAATGGAGCAGAAGGTCAAGGGGGCCTTCAAATACGGGGATCTTCACGCTGTATTGATTTGTTGATTCCGTCATCTGGCATGCAGGCAAAAAGTAAGAAGCAGGAAGCAGGGAGCAGGAATTAAAGTATAAATAGTAACCTCCTCACTTCTCATTTCTCACTTTTTATTTATGGAACAACCTTGTTCAATTGATACTCAACAATGCCCGAGGCGCCGGCACTCTTCAGTTTCGGGATAATATCCCGTACCGTTCTTTCGTCGATAACCACATCAATCGCGTACCAGCCGGCATCGGACAGGGAGGAGACCGTTGGAGAGTGCATTGCTGAAAGAAGGCTCAGCACTTTCTTGAATGCCTTTTCAGGGACGTTCATTTTGAGTCCGACCTTCTCCTCTGCGGCAAGGGCGCCCCTTAAAAGCAGCGACAGGTTCTCCATTTTCCTTCTTTTCCATTTATCATGCCAGGCCTTTTTATTGGCGATGAATCTGGTTGTGGATTCGATAATGGTCTCAACAATGCGCAGGTTATTCGCCTTCAGAGAGGTTCCGGTCTCCGTAAGCTCTACTATAGCATCAGCCAGATAAGGCGGCTTGACCTCTGTAGCGCCCCATGAAAAGTCCACTTCGGCCTTTATTCCCTTTGATTTCAAGTACCTCTTTGTAAAGCCGACCAGCTCGGTGGCAACGCGTTTGCCCTGGAGGTCCTTAAGGGTCTTTATTTTGGAATCGTTGGGTACGGCCACAACCCACCTTACAGGTCTGAACCCCTCCTTGGCATAATTCAGTTCGGCGATTTCCACCACATCAGCATGCTGCTCGAGCACCCAATCAAGCCCTGTAAGGCCGCAATCAAGCACACCATCCTCAACATACCGCGCCATCTCCTGCGCCCTGATGAGCATTGATTCTATCTCAGGGTCATCGAATACAGGGTAATATGAGCGTGTGGACACCCCTATGTGGTATCCGGCCTTTTTAAAGAGACGCAACGTGGATTCCTGCAGACTGCCTTTCGGAAGCCCGAGCTTGAGAACATTGTTTTTCTTGTTATTCATGCTGTAATCCTCTCTAAATTCCAGTCAGACTGGGAGCTGCATTGAAGTTGGGGTTGCCGTACAAGGTCAGATATTTTAAAGTTTTACAGAATGTTGTGTCAACAACAGACCGCAACTATCCTTACTACACCTGCCCTGCTTGCGCCTCAAAGCATTTTCCTTAAAACCTTAAAATCAACTGGCATAAGAGGTATATTCTGTGTTATCCTGATATAAGAATTACTTATGTAACTATTACCCGGAAGGCGTAAGGGTACAAGGCAAATGGCTCATAACAAAAACATGGCTTTTTCTCCCCCGAAGCAGTCCCGGTAGCATCAGGCAATTCCCCGGCTTGCAAGAGAGAATAAACCCCTATAAGGAGGATTGTAATGTATAAAATCCTGGAAAAACAGACCCTGAGCGATGTAACAAAGCTCATGGTGATCCATGCCCCCCATGTGGCCCAAAAGGCCAGGGCCGGGCAATTTATCATCATCCGCATCGACGAAAACGGCGAGCGTGTTCCCTTGACCATTGCCGATTTCGACAGGAAAGCCGGCGCCATTACCATTATCTTTCAGGAAGTAGGGAAATCCACCATGCAGCTCGGCGCCTTAAAAGTCGGAGATGCGGTTTCCACTTTTGTCGGGCCCCTCGGGCACCCTACCGAGGTCACCGATTTCGGATCGGTTATCTGTGTGGGCGGCGGAGTTGGCATCGCCCCTATTTATCCGATTGCCCGCGCCCTCAAAGAGGCCGGGAACACCGTTATCTCCATTATCGGCGCACGCAACAAGGATCTCTTGTTCTGGGAAGACAAGATGCGGGCCGTATCGGATGAGCTCCATATTTGCACTGATGACGGCTCCTACGGCCGCAAGGCGCTTGTAACCGATCCTCTGAAGGAGATACTCGAAGATAAAACACGCTCCATCGCAAAGATCTGGGCTATTGGTCCGGCCATTATGATGAAATTCGTATCATCCGCCACAAAGCCGTTCAATGTCCCGACTATTGTCAGCCTGAACACCGTCATGATCGACGGCACGGGCATGTGCGGCGGATGCCGGGTGCTCCTGGAAGACGGCGCCCGGTTTGTGTGCGTTGACGGCCCCGAATTCGACGGCCACAAAGTGGATTGGACCAATCTCCTGTCGCGCCTGCAGTTTTACCGCGATGAGGAAAAGGCGGCAGTAGAGCACTACAAACACACCTGCAATCTCGATAAAGCAATGGCAGAGGGAGGTAAATAGATGGCTGAGATGAAACCGCAAGACAGAATGAAGATACCGCGCCAGCCCATGCCGAACCAGGACGGGACAGTGCGCAGGGGGAACTTCGAGGAAGTCGCCCTCGGATATGCCGAGGAAACGGCGCGCAAGGAGGCCGAGCGCTGCCTGCAGTGTAAAAAACCGGCATGCGTCGAGGGGTGTCCTGTAGGCGTTCTCATTCCTGATTTTATCAAAGCCCTTCGCGAAGGCGATATGGCAAAAGCCGTCGAGGCGATGAAAATGAAAAACAACCTGCCTGCCATATGCGGCAGGGTCTGCCCGCAGGAATCGCAGTGTGAGGGGAGGTGCATTGTGGGCAAAAAAGGGGAGCCCGTCGCTATCGGCCGGCTTGAACGTTTCGTAGGCGACTTTGAGCTTGCAAACCGGACCTGTCCGCTGGAGAAGGCCCCTGCCACCGGGAAAAAGGTCGCCGTGGTGGGTTCCGGGCCGGCGGGCCTGACCTGCGCAGTGGACGTTGCACGTGAAGGGCACAAAGTGACCTTGTTTGAATCCCTGCACGGCCCCGGCGGCGTGCTTGTTTACGGCATTCCCGAATTCCGCTTACCTAAAGGCGTTGTCCTTGGAGAGATAAATTATGCGGTACAGTGCCTGGGCATCGATATCCGCACCGACCATGTTATCGGACGCACCATCACGCTTGATGAATTGCTGACGGACTACGATGCCGTATTTTTGGGAACCGGCGCGGGCCTGCCGTCCTTTATTCGCATACCCGGCATAAATCTTAACGGCGTCATGTCAGCTAACGAATTCCTCACCCGCGTGAACCTGATGAAGGCCTATCTCTTCCCGGATTACGACACCCCGGTAAAGGCCGGCAAGAAAGTGGCGGTTGTCGGCGCGGGGAATGTGGCCATGGATGCGGCCCGGTGCAGCGCCCGCATTCAATCACTCCAGGCCAAACAGAGCGGCGGCGATCCGGGAGAGGTCCATATCGTTTACCGCAGATCCAAAGAGGAGATCCCGGCAAGGGCAGAGGAAGTGCATCATGCCGAGGAGGAGGGGATCATCTTCGATCTCCTGACCAATCCGGTCGAAATCATCGGCGGCAGCAACGGCAGGGTTACCGGGATGCGCTGCATCCGTATGCAACTCGGAGAGCCGGATGCGTCCGGCAGGCGGAAACCCGTACCCATTCCGGGTTCTGAATTCGAGATGGCAGTCGATACCGTTATCATGGCGCTCGGCACCAGCCCGAACCCGCTGGTATTTGTCGATGCAGAGGGACTGGAAAGGACCAGGCACGGCACCGCAGTCGCTGATACCGCAACCGGAAGAACCAAAAAACAGCGCGTGTGGGCAGGCGGCGATGTGGTCACCGGAGCAGCCACGGTCATCAGCGCAATGGGCGCAGGCAAGCGCGCAGCAGCGGACATTAATAAATTCCTGAAGGGCGAAACTGCGCCCTGGTAATAAAAAAACCGTTCAAGCCGTTTAAATTGTTTAAACGGCTTGAACGGTTTAAGCGTTTTGAGCAGTATATTTTAAGCGGCTTACACTGCCTGAACTTTCTGACCGTTCCTGACCTTTGCCTCTTTAAGCCACAGCAGCCGTGAGCCTTTAATAACCGGGGCATTAAGGGATTCGATCAGCTCGCCCGCATTCACGTCAAAGCCCTCCTTCAGGACAAACGGGCTGAAGGCCGCCTTCGCCTTGACCTTTGCGAGCTTCCTGGTATCGCTTTCCCTGGCCTCTTTCAGCTTCGTGCCCAGTGCACCGGCAAGCCCGGCAAATATCTCGCGGTGGCTCTTTGCCTCTCCTGCGGGCCCGACTGCCTTGTTCACGTTCTTCAGTCTGCCCGCGTAATCGACAATGGTTCCCTCCACCTCAAGGTATGCCGCTGCAGGCAGCACTACATCGGCCTGCTGAGCCAGGCTACTCAGGTATGAGCCCTGGACTACGAGGAAATCGACGTCCGGCCTTTCGGTCACCGGCACTTCGCCTACGACATAGAGGAGCTTTGTCCCCCCCTGGATCATTTCTTTATATGATTTCCCTTCAGTGGACAGTCCCATCATCACCACGCCGTGTGCGTTGCTCTCCAGGGGGACTGAAACGGCAGTCCCTTTTACCAGGCTGAGGTTTGCTGCTGCGCCGTACAATGCGGGAGACGATAGGATGAGCGGCGCCTTTGCTTCTGCAAAGAGCGATGCGGCTTTCTCCACCGCTTCGCTGACAGAGGCGCCTGATGCTGCATCCGCCATACTTTTGTCTTTGACCAGTCCTTTGTCGGCAAGGGCCTTTACAAGGGACCTGAGCGATTCCGCCTCGTCCCCGCCGAGATCGGCTGCTGCTACAGAGGCAAGTCCGGGTTCAGATGAGTTAACGGTTATAACGCGTGCCCCTGTGTTGACTTTCCTCCTGATAAGCGCATCAAGCGCGGGCAACACCCGTGTCCACTGGTTGGGGTTCAAGCCCGCGATCACAAACAGATCTGCAGCTTCAATATCTGCGTTTCCCGTTATCAACGTTTCCGCATCACCGTACAGGCTTGCGGTGGTATCGACATTCTTTGTTTTTACCACACCGGAGGCGAAGTTTTTCAGGGTAAGGGCATCCTCATTCAGTATTCCCGCGGTTGAGATGAACCCCGCGTCATGACCCGCCTTTTTCAACTCATGGGCAACTGTCTCCAATGCATCTTTCCAGGTGGTCTCTTTGAGCTCTCCGCCTGCGCGTTTCATCGGCACGGTAACTCTCGTATCCGATTCAATGCAATCAAATCCGAACCTGCCGTACGCGCAGATGTAGCGCTCGGGCGAACCCTCCGCTGCGCCGGCGTTTATTTTCATCAGTATGCCGTCTTTTGTGCTTACGGTGATAGCGCAGCCGTTTCCGCACAGCAGACAGGTGGAATTCACTTTGTCGTACTCCCATTCCCTTCCCTTGCGCCATCTGTCCGTTTCGAGAATGGCGTTAACAGGGCAGACGTCTACACAACTGCCGCAGAAGGTGCAGCCCGACTCCTGGAGGGGCTTGTCTTGCGCGGTGGTGACCTTTGAGCCGACTCCCCTTCCCATGAACTCAAGGACGTCGGTGCCCTGACCCTTGCATACCCTCACGCACCTGCCGCACAGAACGCAGTAGTCGGGGTCGCGTTTGATAAACGGGTTTGACTGGTCGATGTCAAAACCGAATTTCTTCCGCGTAAAGGTCGATTCCTTGATCTCGAAGTCATACGCATACTGCTGGAGGTTGCAGACCCCGGCCTTGGTGCAGGTCATGCAGTCAAGGGGATGCATGGAGAGGATGAGGTCTAGAACGAACTTCCTGACTTCCTGCACTTTGTCGGTCTTCGTGTTGACGACCATGCCCTCTTTTATCCTGGTGGTGCAGGCTATCAGGGGCGCTTTCATGCCTTCCACTTCGACAAGACAGAGCCTGCATGCGCCGACTCCCCGGGTGCCCTTCAAATAGCAGAGGTTTGGTATGTGAATGCCGTTCAGTTCTGCGGCTTCGATAAGGTTCACGCCCTCGGGGGCCTTTGATTTTTTGCCGTCTATCGTGAGATTCACCATGTTTGCCATTTATACCTCCCGGTTGAATAAAAATTTAAATGAAAAATTAAAAATGAGGTACCATTAATTTTAATTTTTTCATTTTGATCTTTGAATTTTATTGTACTCCCACCGGCTCTGTAAGCCCGGCATCAACTATGATGATCGCCCCTTCAGGACATACCTTGACGCACTCGCCGCATTTCACGCACCGCTTCTGCCTTACTTCATAGGGCATATAGCCGCTCAGGTAGGGTTTCGGCTTTTCTCCGAGGATAGCGCCGTATTTGCAGGCGTCCTTACAGAGTCCGCACATGGTGCACGCATCGGTTATGATCCTGTATTCAATGAGGGCAAGGCATTCCTTGTCCGGGCATCTGCCTTCGAGGTGCTCCCGGTAGACGTCCGTACCCATCCACTCCATGATGAACTTCGCGCTGTCTTTGCCCTTCTTGCACATGGAGCTCTCGGCCATCTCAGACGCTATCCTCCTGAGCGCACGCAGGTCGGATTCGGTACCCTCGCCGTCAACGATGCCCTGCAGTCTGACTTTCGCCTCATAGCTGCCCATTGAGCAGGGAAAGCATTTGCCGCACATGGGCCCGGACAGAAATTCGCTTATGTAGTAAAGCGCTTTCTGCACAGGACACCTCTTGCCCTCTGCTGCTGTTTTAATGTCCTCTACCTTAAGTTCCTTTTTCTCTTCCATGGGGTACTCTAATAGATATCTTCAGCCATGTAAATAACCTCGGGAAGCAGGTACGAGACCAGATCCCTGTAGGAGACCATGCCTATAATCGTCTCGTTCTCCATTACCGGCAGATGCCGTATCTTCCTGTCGGACATGAGAGATATGGCCACACTGATGTCCGTCGAGGCATCGAGGGTTGTGGGATTGGGCGTCATAACATTCTTCATGACCTCGGTCTTGAACTGAGTGCCCTTTGCAAAGCAGTGCATGATATCCCTTTCCGTAAAGATGCCCACCAGCTTCTTATCGGAATCGAGCACCAGCAGGGAGCCGATGTTCTTGCCGTCCATAATGGTTATCGCGTCTGCAACAATGCAGTCTGTACTGCAGGTTTCCACTCGTGTAGGTTTTGATTGCAATAAGTCTTTTAACGTCATTCTCGCCCTCCTTTCAAGGACCTCTATTTTTTCAGAAGGTATCTTGAACTGCTCTTCAAGCTTCACCAGGCTCCGCTTCCTCACCTTGACCGCGCCGACCGGGCAGGCATAATAGCACGCCTTGCATTTCGTGCAGTATTCGCGGTCGATAAAATAGTGATTCCTCGTTTCCTTGACGGAATCAAAGGCGCAGGCCTTTTTACACAAGCCGCATTTAATGCACTCCGCGGTGTTTATTACGAAAACCCCCATGCCGCTGCAGACCTTTGCCTTGCAGTAGTTGTCGTAGATATGCTCTTCATACTCCTCCCTGAAATACTTTATCGTGCTGAGCACAGGGTTGGGAGCGCTCTGGCCGAGTCCGCACAGGGAGCCCTTCTGCACCATCTTGCCGATCTGTATGAGTTTCTCGATATCTCCGGGCTCGCCCTTCCCGAGGGTTATCCCTTCAAGTATCCGGAGCATCTGATAGGTGCCGATCCTGCACGGAGGGCACTTTCCGCATGACTCGGACTGCGTGAACGAAAGGAAATATTTCGCGACATCGACCATGCAGGTGTCTTCATCGAGCACGACCATGCCGCCTGAGCCCATTATGGATCCGACTCTCGCAAGGGAATCGAAATCCGCCGGCAGGTCGAGCATACCTGCAGGGATGCACCCCCCGGAAGGCCCCCCGGTCTGGACGGCCTTGAAATGCTTGTCCTCCAGTATGCCGCCGCCGATATCAAAGATGATTTCCCTTAAGGTCATGCCCATCGGGACTTCGACGAGTCCTGTATTTTTGACCTTCCCGGTCAGGGCAAAAACCTTTGTCCCCGGTGAGGTCTCCGTGCCGATGCCCCTGAACCAGTCGGCCCCTTTTTCGATTATCGGCGGCACACAGGCGTAGGTCTCTATGTTATTGAGGTTGCTCGGATACCCCCAGACTCCGCCGCCGCGCTCTGAAAGCCTTGGCGGACGCGGCCTCGGGAATCCCCGTTCCCCTTCGATGGATGCGACTAAGGCAGTAGACTCTCCGCATACGAATGCGCCGGCCCCCTCCCTTACGTCAAGATGGAAGCTGAAGTCAGTGCCCAGGATATTGCCGCCCAGAAGGCCGAGTTCCTCGCCCTGTTTGATCGCGTGCTTGAGGTTCTTGACCGCCAGCGGATACTCATGCCTGACATAAACAAAGCCGTATTCCGCCCCTATGACATACGCGCACAGGAGCATTCCCTCGAAAAGGCTGTGGGGGTCGCCTTCCATGATCGACCTGTCCATAAAGGCGCCCGGATCGCCCTCATCCCCGTTCGCTATGACAAATCGCGTTTTCTCGGGGCTGCTCTTTGAATGCTTCCATTTCCTGCCTGCGGGAAACCCCGCGCCGCCCCTTCCCCTGAGGTGCGCCCGGTCGACTTCGTTCAGTACCTCCTCAGGAGTCATGGAAGAGAGCGCCTTTTCAAGCGCCTCATATCCTCCGACAGCGATATAGTGATGGATATTGGTGGGGTCGATCTTGTCGTTGTTCCTTAAGGCGATCCTCATCTGCTTGTTGTAAAACGGCAGGTCCAGCATCTCCAAAACCGGCTCGCTCGTGATATTTTCCCTGTAGAGCGCCTGCCGGTACGGCATCCCCCCCACGAAGGTGTAGCTTATAAGGGATGACGCCTGCTCAGGCTTCACCCTCTGGTAGAATATCCCGTCCGGCTCCACTTTCATGACCGGGCCCTTCTGGCACATGCCCTGGCAGCCGGTCTTGACGATCTCGATAGCGAGCCCTCTTTTGCCGGCGTCCTCTTCGAGCGCGCTGATTACCTTGTGGGAGCCCGATGCAGTGCACGCAGTGCCGCAGCATACCCTCGCCCTTGATCTGTCGGGCTGGAACACTTCGGCTGCAAGCTTCTTCCTCAGCTGCCTCAAATCATCTATATTTTTTAATTTTCCCATGCCCGTCCCCGTTTACTTTTTTATAGTATTTATAATCTCGTTGATCTTTCCCTGGGACACTTCTCCGACGACTTCCTCATTCACCGTTACCACAGGGGCCAGGCCGCAGCACCCTACACAGCCGACGGTCTCAAGCGTCATGGACATGTCGGGGGAGGTCTCACCCTCTTTCACCCCGAACTCTTCTTCAAGCTCATGGAGCACTTTTGATGCGCCCCTTACATGGCACGCCGTGCCCATGCAGACGCAGACGATATTTTTGCCCCTCGGCTTAAAGTAAAAATGTTTGTAAAAAGAGGCGGTGCTGTACACATCCGCAAGGGGAATGTTCAGCTTCTCCGACAGCCCCTCAAGTTTGTCTTCGGGAAGGTAGTTGTACTCCTTCTGTATCTGCTGAAAGGCATGTATGAGCAGCCCTCTTTTTTTCTGCTCCCCGCTGAGGACTTCTCCTATTTCCCCGTAATGACCTTCTATATCCAGCTCTTCTGTCTTCAATTTAACCTCCATCTCCCTGCCTTCCGGACAAAAGGCAGGTTCAAGAAAATACGATTCTTAGACTTTACCATGCCGGAATTCAGACCATCAATAGAACTATAGGACTATTAATATTTTAAATTAGGCATGTTACTTGAGGTAACGCATGTTGCCGGCCTTAATTTTACCTATAGTATTAGTTTAAAATACAGTTAGTTTGTACATTGACGGTATGATGCATATCATAGACTCACAAAAAACAGTTCTTCGGAAGGAGATTTGAGTCGCTCCACAATGAAAAGGCCTCCTCTCCCCTTACGGGAAAAGGAGGCCTTTAAATATAGATTTATTATGCTTAGAGCCCCAGGTGAGGCCGTGCAGCCTTCTCGATCTCACGGCGTGCAGCCATATCCATAAGGACTTTCTCTGTACCGAACTTGCCCGGCTCGTATTTCTTGAGCTTCAGGGCCGCCCTCGCCTTATCGATATAATCGAGGGTCATAGCGAGTATTTTCTCAGGATCCGGCTCGAAAACAAGTGCGCCCCTGAACCTCTCAAACCAGACCTCGGTCATTATCCTCGTGACTTCCTTGCTTGCCCTCACAGGCGACTCGCCGCCGAATATGACCGGAACACCCGATGCCGCGAAGTAACAGCCGATGGCAATTGCCTTCTCGGACATCCACTCAGGCGCAATTCCGACTGCAGGCATCCCCCCGATCTCATCGGAGAGTCCGCCTTCTGCAGCCATAGCGCTGGCGATCGTGAGGATCCTCGTGTTATCGACGCATGCGCCGAGATGCAGTATCGGCGGGATTCCGATTGCCTCACACACTTCCCTGAGGCCGGGCCCTGCGTTCTCCAATGCCATTTCAGGAGTCAGGTACCCTGCGCCGCCGCAGGCAACAGAGCTGCAGCCCGTGGATACGATAAGCACGTCATTCTTAATCAACTCGGTGGCAAGGTATTTATGGAGGCCTGTAGCCGGCACTCTCGGATTATCGCATCCTGCAAGCCCCACCACGCCGCGGACTCTGCCTGCCATAATCGCATCATTCAGCGGCCTGAAAGATCCCCTGAACTTTCCTCCCTGCATATACTCAATATATTCGTGGGAGAAACCGGCGACCACCGGATACTTATCCGTTACATGGCTCCCCTCGCTCTTTCTATTGGGGTAGTTGTCGATAGCGGCCTTTACGATCTCCCTGGCTATCTCCTTTGCCCTGTGCTCATCGAACTCAATATGCCGGGCGCCCGGTATACGGGCTTTGGGGGAGGTCGTTATGAACTTCGTATGGAACTTCTTCGAAAGCTCGGACAAGGCCGGCATGATGCACTGGACATCAACGACCATCGTCTCGATAAGCCCGGTCATGATCGAAAGCTCCTGGTTGGTAAGTCCTCCTGCTGACGGAATACCGTGCCTCATCATTACTTCATTGGCGGTACAGCACATGCCGCCGAGGTTGATCCCTTTGGCGCCCTTTGATTTTGCATACGCAATCATTTCAGGGTCGCTTACCACCTCCACCAGCATCTCTGCGAGCATCGGCTCGTGGCCGTGGATAACTACGTTTACCTCATCCTCTTTAAATATTCCAAGGCTCGCTTCCGCTTTAACGGGGGTCGGAGTGCCGAAAAGGATATCGGTAACGTCGGTCGAGATCATGCTGCCGCCCCAGCCGTTTGCAAGGGAAACTTTCAGCGCATGGTTAAGGAGGGATTCCGGATCTGCATCCATACCCATAGTGGTTCTATCTAATGACTCGGCGATTTCTCTGTCCAAACCTCTCGGCGCAATGCCCCATTTCTTCCAGCGTTCCTGGGTTTTCTGCGGGGCCCTCTTCAGGAAATTCATCTCGCCCCTCTGCCTGCCGAAGTCCTCGATGAGCTTCGTGGCAACATCCCGCGCCACATCATTGACCGGCCTGCCCTCGAACTCTATATCGAGATAGCCTGCAACCCTGTAGAGCTTTCTCACATCCTTTATCCGGTAATCCTTTGCCTCGCCGTTTGCAACCGCGAGCAGAGTAAAGGCCATGTCCCTGCCGTGGTCGCCGTGGCAGGCGCTTCCTCCGGCCGCCATCCTCACAAGGTTTCTCGCAACAACAGTTGCTAGGCTTGCACCGCATACGCCCCTTACTTCCTCTTCAGCATTCTTCCCGACCAGCCTGCACGGTCCCATGTGGCACATTTTGCAGCATGCGCCTGTTTCGCCGATAGGGCAGGGTTTCATCTTCTCAGCCCTGTCGAAACAGGTCTCTATGTTCCGGGATTCACCCCATTCTATTACTTTGTTTGCCGCCTCGCTGGCGCTTTTGATTTTAATTTTCTTGGACATCTTATCCTCCTGATAAATTGTTCTCCGTTCACGGTTCACGGTGAACGGTAAACTGTGAACTATTTATAGCATTGGATCCATAGCTAACGCAGGGTGCCCCACATTAGAGAGGTGCTCTAAAAGTTTCTCTGAATCCTCACAGATAGTCTCATCGGCTATCTTATCGAGGAGACCGGGCACTCCCTGCTCCTCAGCCAATTTCTGGAATTCCTCCTTGAGCCTTTCCTTCAGCGACTGGGGCATCCAGACGATCCTCTTTATCCCGCCGTCGCCGAAAAGGAATTTCTTGCTCGCCACAAAGTTTACGCCTATTCCCATAAATCCAGGTGTCTGGGCGCCTCCTCCCACGGTGCCTGCAAGGGTCGAGAACTTCATGCCGATGGGGGTCATTCCGGGGAAGCCTCTATTTACTATCATAACCCCGTTTGCCTCGGGGATGATCGCAACGATACATTCGAAACATCCGCACGAGGTCATTGGGTTTTCCATTATGGTATACAGGTTAAGTGTCTCAACCGCGCCGCCCGATGCCTTCTTCAGGTACTCGTCGACTCCGGAGTAACGACCGTACCGGGTATCGAGGGACTCGCCTTTTGTGATGGGCTGATTGCCGCCTGTCGGGTCGATTTCATAAGCGGCCTTGCCGTCGAGCCAGTTGTATGCCCCGCACAGCCCGAGCCGCTCAGGTGTTATGACGCATACGTGGGCCGGTGCAAACGACTGGCAGAGCAGGCATGAGTAGAATGTCTCAACAGCCTCGTCGGTAAGGCTTCCGAGCCTGTGGTCACGCTCTTTATAAGCGGCCCTCGCCTCTCCCAGAGCCTTGTTCACGTCCGCCTCATTGATATAGAGCTTTACCTGCACCTTATCTACGATAGAGCGGAAGCGGTTGTGGATCACGGCAGCCTGGATGATGCCGAGGTGTTCGAGGGTAAAGCCTTCCTTTTTGGCGTTGGTGCTTATCCTTATCCAGTTTATATCGCGCTGCCCCATGTGCCATACGCCCTGGGCCTCGTTGACGTTGGAGTGGATCTTCCTTTCGATGACCGACTCGAAGTCCTTCTGCATTTTGCGGCCGGCCACTTCAACAACCATACCGAGGGGCAGCTTGCCGCCCTTCTCGTACAGTTCCTGCCAGTTATCTCCGACAATGATGACCTTATTGTCTTCAGGTATCTCGTCGAGCTCGACCATCTTCACCCATTCGAAAGCGGGTGTCCTCTGTCCGCCGAACTCGATAAAGGTGTCTTCCTTTCTTATTCTCTCGCCCTCAAAAGCAGGTCCGAAAGCCACCGGTATAGGCGGCTTCTCGACGATAATCTTGAGGCCCCTCAGTTCGATCGCCTTCTGGGCAATCTTGGAATGGTCAAACTCCTTTTCGACCTCTTCATAGGTACATACACCTGTGGGATGGATGACCGGCACATCGGTATCTGCTATTGCAGGGAAGCCCATGTTGATGGCGCCCGCCCCGGTGGTCCATTTAATATCGTCCAGATCTCCGAGGACAATGGCAAATGCGAAGACCCTGTCCTTCTGGTATTTGAGGTGCTCTTTAAAATCACCCGGCTTTTTGCCGCCGAAGATCAGGGATGCCCTGATCGCCCAGTCGAGGGCATAGAGGGTATGTTCAGTGTCAGGCCCCAGGGGGACGATTCTCGAGTCCCACCCGAGCTCAACCCCCTTTCTCAGGAGCTGTTTTGTTACGCTGTCGCCGTTGTGCTGGCCGGAAAGAAAGGTCAGGATATTCTTCTCCTGGATCTCCCTCACAATGCTCACCGCTATATCATCGGTCGGAGCTGCGCCGATGATCGCTGCGAAGCCCGGCATGGTGCCGTCAACGAGCTGGATGCCCAGGTTTCTCTGGATGGTATCGGAAATGAATCCGTTGTACACATACCCGGTCTCGGGGTCCGTGCAGGGCTCAAGACCGTAAATGTATCTGATTGCCAGTATAATTTCCTCAGCGAACAATGTGGCCATCCCCGAATCAAGGGCCTCGCCGAGATAGGGCCGCCAGACCTCCGCTTCGGGCTCCGAATGCTGGAGCTCCTTTGCAAAGCCGAGGGCAACCTTCATATCGCCGAGGGTTTTGACGGCAAAGCCTGTCATCGCATAGATCATGGGGAGATGGAACGCCGTATCGGGGAACTCAAAAACAAAGTCCTTCCCCTTCTCGGCTATTGCTTTTTCAAGCATCTCTTCAGCCTGAGCCACAAGCTTGTTCGCACCTCTAATCGCGGCAGTGGCTATTATCTTAGACATCCTGACCTCCTAAACCTTAAACCTTTTATAGGTTCATAAATTTTATTAATAATTATACTACACCACTTCTCCTGGCCATTTCAAGAATTATCTTGACTTCAGGAACGCAGGCAGTGCGTTAGCCTCTCGCGGGCCGACCGTAACCTTCCAGCCGGGGAGTTTCTCCTCTATCGCGCCGCTCAGTATCGCAACATAACCCGGGATAATCAGCTCCTTGTTCTTAAGCTCGTTCTCGATTCCGCTCTCCTGCAGGAACTGCGCTATTTTCGAGGCGGTGAATTTGCCCGCAGCCCAGCCGGTCAGGACCGATAAGCCTTCGCAGTCCATAACCGCAAGCCTGCACGGCACCTTGCTGTTCTCAACCTCGCCAGAGACAATGAAGTAGGTCAGCGAGAAGTTGGTGGTTATCATGAGCGGAGACTCGGGGGTCGGCTCCCCGACCTTGTATATCTTCTGCTCCACCTGCATCGGCACCTGCGGATCTGTGTAGATGTTCTGTCTCATGGTGAAGAGCGCAAGGTTCTTCCATTTTTCGATGCTGCTCATAACGATAATCGATGAATACTTTGCAACGCCGAGAGCTGCGATGAGCAACTCCAGCATATTGTCATCCCTCTGGGCAAAGGTAATCACCGGATAGCCCAGGGCCTTGAAGTTCTTCTTGACCGCAGCCCTTCTGATGAGGGTATTGTCCTGAATAATCTCTTTTGCGGTCCTGGCGCCCGGATCAATGACCATATCATCAACGCCGAGGCCCTTTATCTTTTCCGTAAGGGCCGGGAGCGCATCCAGGCATCTTGCGGTAACGCCGAGGGTCACCTTGAAGGTCTTTGCCAGATTAGCCATTGCATCGGCGTTGGATTCATCCGCGCCATAAAGGATCGGTCTCTTACCGGCTGCCGCCTTGAGCGCAGCCTCTGCCGCCGCCGGGTTGGAGGTGGAGAGAATTAGAGGAACGGCCGGGGCTTTCCCTGCCACTGTTTTCACGGCACTTTCAAATTTCCCCGCATCATTTGATGCATTGCTGATGAATATGGCGTCGATCTTTAATTTCTGACCGACCCTGTCTATTTCTGAATTCAACACGCCCTCAACAATATTGTTTATCTCGTCGCCGGACATTGTATCTTTGATCTCGACGGCAAAAGCACTGGGGTTGACGAACTTCTTCTCATGCCTGAAGAGGACTGTTTCCTCACCCATCTTTACCGCCCTGTCACCTGCGCCAAACGTTATCGGCCTCACCGGTGGAGCGGATGCCTCGCCGAGGACCCTTTTGGCCTCTTCGGAAACATCGGGGCATGCATCAAGCGATGCCTGCCTCTGGGCCAGTTTCATAGCGAAAGCAAGACACGTGGGGTGTCCGCATTTCTTGCAATTTGTCTTTGGAAGCAATTTAAATATTTCAACGCCTGTCAGAGCCATACAATCCTCCTGCAATTTCGAAATCCTAAGCACCAAACTCTAAACAATTTTGAATTTAGAATCAGTTTAGGATTTAATATTTTGAATTTAGAATTTTTCATTACATCAGCTCATCTATGAATTTTTCAACTGCCTTGACCGCAGCCGGATGCCTCATAATGAGGAGTTCAGCGCCGGCTATAAGCAAGCCGCCGGCAGTTGCCGTTTCCCATGCTATGCCCCTCTCTTCGAGCGAGCCCCACTTGGGAAGGTCCGCCTCAAGGGCCTGTGTCTCCTTGACCTTCCATACATACATGCCGACGTCGCCGAGCATAGGCGGCTGCATGGTTGTGTCATTCTGCGTAAGCGCGGCCAGCCTGATCCTCTCCATAACCGAATAGGTATATTCCATACCGTATCCGAGGGCCGAACACATGGGATCCGTTATCAGTTTTTCCTTGTCGAAACCCATCTGTGTTATAAGGATATTGAGCTGCTTGGAGAGATTGATGTCGAGTTCGGACATTGCTATGAGCTTGTGGTTGTTTGCCATTGCGGCAGCGGCGATAGTCTTGTAATTGGCTTCCTGCGCCTTGCCGATGATGCAATTCCTGCCCTGGGCCGCCCCGGAAACCGCGACCAGGACAAGGGAATCCTTGTCAACATTATTGCTGCCTAATACGATAAGCGGAATATTTATGGCTGCGAGCACATCCTTCACGATCTTTGCAGCCTCTTCGGGTGAACGGTTGTTCCTGTCCGGATGCGTGCCCAAAAGCCTCAGGGCTACAGCCTTCGCGCCAAGTCTGTCCTGGCAGTGCTTTGCCCATGTAACGGGGTCACCGGACACTCCCTCGTAAACCTTCCTGACCGTTTCCGGCCAATCATCGGGCGGGATGTCCTGGATCTCATAAGCTACCACGGGCCTGTTGGGAACATTTCCTTCAAACGCACTAAACGGCAGCACATTCTCTCCGCCGAATGCGACCGTCTTGCCGGTCCCTATCGCAACTTCAAATACTTTACCTGAATAAGTCTCTTTGGGGGCAACAAAAGCCATTTTAACCTCCTAATTTTGTCCTCAGTCTCCAGTTCCCAACCGGCAGTCAGGGCTGAAATCATTGAGCATTCATCGCCGGTTGACTGCCGACAGCAGGCTGCTGACTATCGTTTTTTTACATTTCCAAATAGGAATGTGCATAAAGGGTATTGCCCATTATCACATCTATTGTTTTTGCTGTTTCAACGACCTCATGGGCGTCTGCAATCGCTGCGGTAAGACCCTCATAGATCAATAAGGCAAGATAGTACTTGTTCAAAATGGGTCTCAGCAGCTTGGGGCAACCGTTTGAAATGTTGCTCAAGCCCACTACAGTTTTCATAGGCGGATCATTAAGCTCCTGGAACATCCTTATAGTCTTTATAACTTTTACTGCGTGGTCCTGGGATGTCGCAACCTGCAGGACAAGCGGATCGAGATACAGGTCCTCAAGCGGGACTCCGTACTCCATCGCCCTGGCCATTATTTCCGCTGCAATTGCCGCCCTCTCCTCGGCATCAGCGGGAAGGCCGCCCTTGCCGACGGTAAGCCCGATGACCTGCGAATCGTACTTTGCGGCGAGTTCGAGTATGGGGAATCTTTCGGGATCGTTGGAGGTGGAATTGATCAGGGGTCTGCCCCATTCGTTGTTGTGCACCTTCAGCCCCGCCTCGATGGCCTTCGCATTCGTTGTATCGAGGCAAAGCGGCAGCGGAACAACCTCCTGGATAGTCGTGACCATCCACTGCATTAATTCCTCTCCACCGTCCTCCGCAGGGCCTATATTGGCATCGATCATTCCCGCGCCTTGCTTCCATTGGTTGGTCGCGATCTCCTGTATCGGCCCCATGTCTTTCTTCATCATAGCCTCTCTTACCCTCTTGGCTATAATGCTCAGCTTTTCTCCAATTACCAGCATATTTCTCTCCTTTCAGGCTCTTAAAATATAAATATTACTAATTTGGATATAAGCAATGTTAATTAATTTTGTGCAAAAAAGCAAGGATTTTTTGCACCCAAACGCACTGTCAGCAAAGGGATAAACTGAAATAAATTTTTTAAGGTTAACACAAAATAATGATTCCAAGTCATTTGATTATTTTATAAAGTCATAATTCCCGAAGGCTGACAAAGAGTTACATACGGCGGCGGCAGAAGGAATCCCCCTTTCACCACCCATTGCCTGTTTACTGCCTGCCTTACTGTATCTGCAACGATTCAAGTATGCCGAACAGCGCTTTGACTGACATGGAATCCTCGGGCAGCTCAAAAACAGGCTTGCCCTCGAGGTCGAACCTGAAGACCATCTCATCCTGCGGCACAAGACCGGCTACCTGTACATTGTATCCCTCGGCCCTCTTCCGGAGCTCTTCACCTTCGTATCCTATCACCCTGTTTATCACCAGGACCCTCCGGTCGACATCAAGCTGCAGTTCATCCACAAGCTCGTTGATTCTCCTGGCTGTCATGATGCCCTTAACCGTGGGGTCGCTTACAATTATTAATAAATCGACTTTGTGGGTTGTCCTCCTGCTCAAATGCTCCATCCCGGCCTCATTATCTATGACTACATAGGGATATTTCCCGGACAGGATATCTGTGTATTTCCTTATAATATTATTGGCCGCGCAGTAGCAGCCGGGGCCTTCGGGCCTCCCCATGACCATGAGATCAAACCCATTGGCCTCAATTATAGATTGCTGCACCTGATAGTCGAACAACTGCTCCATGGACATGCCGCCGGGCCTGTCCCCACCGCTCCTTATCGCCTGGAGGGACTCCTCCCTGAGCTTCCCTATTGTCGCATGGATATCGACGCCGAGGGCCTCGTTCAGGCATGAATTGCTGTCGGCATCGACCGCAAGCACAGGCCCTTGCCGCTTGCTTACCAGATACTTCATGGTCAGTCCCGCAAGGCTCGTCTTCCCTGTACCGCCCTTGCCTGCAAAGGCTATTGTAAAAGCCATCTATAATCCTCCATTAAGTAAAATCACGGGGACACGGAGGCACGGAGATTTAAATTTTCGCCAAAATGCCGAGCAACTCGTCCATCCTATTTATTATAAAATCAGCGCCCCTCAAAATGTCCAATGGCCTGTATCCATACGTCACCGCAACGGTCCTGATTCCTGCCGCTTTTCCCGCCTCTATATCATAGTTGCTGTCCCCGACAATAACAGCGCTTTCAGGCTTTATATCCAGGGTTGCAAGCACATAGCGCACCGGCGCCGGAGAGGGCTTGCGTTCAGGCGTCGTATCGCTTCCCACGATTATATCAAGGTATGCAGAAAGGCCCAAAGCATCGAGTATGTTTGCGGAAAGGGCCTGACGCTTATTTGAGATGACGGCCTTTTTGTATCCGTTCAATTTCTCCATGGTCTCTTTTACGCCCGGGTAGACAGTGGTCTTATCAACGAGATGTGCCGAGTAGTACTCAAGGAACCGCCTGCTCAGAAAATCCCTGTCCGCATTCAAACCTTTTTTTTCAATAATTTTCTCCATAAGCCTCGATATGCCCTCCCCCACAAGACTTATGGTCTCCCGGACGGTTACCTGAGGCACATTATACGGCCCAACGGCATGGTTAATGGCATCGGCGATATCACCGCTGGAATCGACAAGTGTTCCGTCGAGGTCAAAGATTATCAGTTTGATGGACATTCTTTAATGTAATAGAAAACGGCAGGAAAGCTCAATGGCCTTAATCCACATCCAAGCATTCTCTACGCACTTTACGTTAAAATATGATGTTGCATGAAAGAGTTAATCGTCATAGGCGGAGGTTTGGCAGGGTGCGAGGCCGCGTGGCAGGCCGCGGAACGGGGCATCAATGTCGTGCTTTATGAAATGCGTCCTGAGCGGACGACCGAAGCGCACAAGACAGCCTGCCTTGCCGAGCTTGTCTGTTCCAATTCCCTGAGGTCAAAGGAACTGGTCACCGGCCCCGGCCTTTTGAAGAAAGAGCTTGAGATAGCGGGTTCGCTCATCATGAAAGCCGCCCGGGTCTCCGAGGTATCGGCCGGTTCTGCATTTGCCGTGGACAGAAATATTTTTGCCGAATACATAACCGGAGAGATCGAGAAGCATTCGAATATAAGAGTCGTCAGGGAAGAGGTTACCGGCCTCCCCGATTCAATAGCAATTATAGCGACAGGCCCGCTTACATCCATTGCGATGACCGGAGCGATACAATCCGTTATCGGCGGGGAATACCTGTATTTCTATGATGCGATAGCGCCGATAATCGATGCTGAAAGCATCGACTACTCAAAAGCATATCTTGCCTCCCGCTATGGCAAGGGCGGAGATGATTACGTGAACTGCCCTATGGACAAAGAGGAATACACCGCATTTTACGATGCGCTGCGGGAGGCCGATACGGTCCACAAAAGAGATTTTGAGGACATTAAAGTCTTTGAAGGGTGCATGCCTGTTGAGGTAATGGCAGAGAGGGGAAAGGATACCCTCAGGTTCGGCCCGCTCAAGCCCGTCGGTCTGCGTGATCCTAAAACAGGGAAGAACCCCTATGCCGTAGTGCAATTGAGGCCCGAGAACAAGGAGAAGACATCATATAATATGGTCGGCTTTCAGACGCGGCTGAGATGGCCGGAGCAGAGAAAGGTTTTCAGGATGATCCCCGGCCTGGAGCGTGCGGAATTCCTGAGATACGGAAGCATTCACCGGAACACCTTTATCAATGCGCCTGTTCATCTGAATAAGGACCTGTCCCTGAAGGGAAGAGATACTCTCTATCTTGCGGGGCAGATCACCGGTGTAGAAGGTTATGTTGAGTCTACGGCAATGGGCCTGCTGGCAGGGATAAATGCCGCGCGTAGGCTGCTGGGCAAAGGGGCCCTTTACCCGCCCGAAGCCTCCGCACACGGTTCACTGGTGAAGCATGTAACCGGGTCAGACGCCAAACACTTCCAGCCGAGCAACATCAATTTCGGCCTCATGCCCGCCGGCGGGCAGATTTCCGGGATAAGGGATAAAAGAGCGCGGAGAGAGCGGGCGGCAGAGGTTGCATTAAAACAATGGACGGAGTATATTTATAACAATAATACGGCTCCATGATTACAGGGCTCCTTGCCCGGAAATCGCTGTTTCTTGAGGTTGTTATGCCTGCTGAAGGTCTGAAACCGTATATCAAGAAGTTCCTCAGGTACCTCGAAATTGAAAGAGGGGTTTCCGGCCATACACTGCGTGCCTATGAACAGGACCTTTCGGACTTCAGCGGGCATTGCAATGCGCCTCCCGAAACAATAGATATGATCGATATCAGGGGATTCATCTCCGACCAGATGATGGGAGGCAAGGTCAAGGCCACGGTTTCAAGAAAACTCGCAACCCTCAGGTCGTTTTTTAATTATCTGTACCGTGAGGGATACGTAAAGATCAATTATGCAAAGCTTGTCCCGTCTCCGAAGGCGGTGAAGCATCTGCCGAATTTTCTGTCCGTTGATGATGCGTTCGCTCTCGTGCAGACGCCGGAAGGGATAGGGCTCCTCCCCGTCAGGGACAGGGCGATCCTTGAGCTGCTCTATTCGAGCGGTTTGAGAGTGAGCGAGGTGGTTACCCTCAATATTGAAGATTTGAATCTGAGAGAGGCCCTCGTCAAGGTGAGGGGAAAGGGCAAGAAAGAAAGGATCGTGCCTGTCGGCAATAAGGCCCTCGATGCGTTGAAATCGTACCTGATCGAAAGAATGCTCTTTAAAAAGAAAAAAATACAGCCGGACGGCAGCTCGGCCTTTTTCCTGAACAGGAACGGGGGCAGGCTGACTGACCGCCAGATAAGGCGCATAGTCGTAAAGTCCGCGCGCGCAATCGGCATCAGCGGCCAGATAGGGCCCCATACTCTAAGGCATACATTTGCCACCCACCTCCTTGTGGGGGGCGCAGACCTGAGGACCATTCAGGAGCTTCTGGGGCATTCGTCCCTTTCAACCACGCAGAAATACACGCATCTTGATATAGGGCATCTGATCGATGTTTATGATAAAGCGCACCCGTTTGGGGATGATACAAATTCCAAATCCTAAACACTTCCGGGGATTTTAATTTTGGATTTTGAATTTGTTTGGAATTTAGAGATTAGGTATTAGAATTTATATTGAATGGAGGAATGATGTTCCACGGCACTACAATTCTCTGTGTGAGGCGGGACGGCAAGGTTGCCATTGCCAGCGACGGACAGGTAACTATGGGCAATACGGTACTGAAGCACAATGCCAGAAAAATAAGGAAAATGTATAATGATAAAGTGCTCGCAGGGTTTGCAGGGGCCACAGCGGACGCCTTTACCCTTTTCGAAAAATTCGAGTCGAAACTCGAATCATACAGGGGCAATATCACAAGGGCGGCTGTCGAGCTTGCAAAAGACTGGAGGACGGACAGGATACTAAGGAGACTCGAAGCTCTGCTTATCGTGGCTGATGCCGAACACACGTTCATACTTACAGGGACCGGCGACGTCATCGAGCCCGAGAGCGGGGTTGCGGCAATCGGCTCCGGCGGCCCCTATGCCCAGGCAGCGGCACGGGCGCTGTATGAGAATACGGACACCCCTGCACTGGATATCGTTAAAAAGGCAATGGATATAGCAGCCGATATATGTATTTACACAAACAAGAACATTACGATAGAGGAATTAAATGGATAATTTCATACCGAAAAAAATCGTCGCCGAACTGGATAAGTACATCATTGGACAAAACAAAGCAAAAAGGGCGGTTGCCATAGCGTTAAGGAACAGATGGAGACGGCAGAGGCTTTCTCCGGACCTTAAAGACGAGGTGCTGCCTAAAAATATCATTATGATAGGGCCGACCGGCGTCGGCAAGACGGAAATCGCCAGAAGGCTTGCGCGTCTTGCCCATGCGCCGTTCCTGAAGATAGAGGCATCGAAGTTCACCGAAGTGGGTTATGTGGGGCGCGATGTGGAATCCATGATAAGGGACCTTACCGAAATCGCGATGAATATGGTAAAAACAGAGCATATGGAAAAGGTACAGGAAAGGGCAAAAACCCTTGCCGAGGACAGGGTCCTTGATCTCCTGTTGCCGCCGCCGAGGCCGGCCAGAGGGGCCGCTGTCGAAACCGAAGAGAAAGAACATTACGCGGAGACGCGGGAAAGGCTGAGGGCGCAATTAAGAGAGGGCAAGCTTGATTCCCGGTACGTGGATATAGAGGTCAAGGAAAAAATGATGCCCTTCGGCGTCGTATCAAATGTCGGCATGGAAGAACTGGAAATCAATTTAAAAGAGATGCTGGGGAGCTTCCTGCCTGAAAAATCAAAAAGAAAAAAGGTCAGGGTTTCCGAGGCGCTGGTCATGCTCACCCAGGAAGAGGCCAATAAATTGATCGACATGGAAAAGGTCACCAAAGAGGCCATCAACAGGACAGAGCAGACCGGGATTGTCTTTATAGATGAGATAGACAAGATCGCGAGCAGGGGGGGGCACGGGCACGGGCCCGATGTATCGAGAGAAGGCGTCCAGAGGGACTTGCTGCCCGTTGTGGAAGGCTCGACCGTGACAACGAAACACGGCCCGGTGAAGACCGAGCACATACTTTTTATTGCCGCAGGCGCCTTTCACAGTGCAAAGCCGTCTGACCTCATCCCCGAGCTCCAGGGCAGGTTTCCCATAAGGGTCGAACTCGAACCTCTAGGAAAGGACGAATTCATAAGGATCCTCACAGAGCCCTATAATGCACTGATAAAACAGTACACGGCGCTCCTCGAAACAGAGGACGTGAATCTCGAATTCGAAGTGGATGCAATCGATGAAGTAGCGGGCATCGCGGTCACGGTAAACGAGAAGACGGAGAATATCGGCGCAAGGAGGCTCCATACCGTTCTCGAGAAGCTCCTCGAAGATATATCATTCAACGCACCTGAGATGAAAGATGAAAAAGTTACTATAGATAGAAAGTACGTGAGAGAAAAACTATCGGATATCGTAAAGAATGAAGACCTCAGCAGGTATATACTTTAAAGACAGTAACGGGTCATCGGCAACAAGTGACGAGTTAAAGGATAAAAGAGAATCCGGAGGCTCGTTACTCAATGAGGTTACCCGTCACTCGTTATTCATACTAATTGCCGCTTTCCTTGCTTCGTGCTCTGCCGCACGGTACGGGACCGTCTCCGACAGCGCCACGGGCTTTTCTTCCGCGGGCCTGGCGGAAGAAAAGCCCGTTGAAAAGCCTTCCGGGAGGAAGACCTATGCCTTCCAGGAGTTCAAGGGCGACAGGCAGCAAATCATTGCGTCCTGGTACGGACCCGATTTTCACGGCAGGCCCACATCTTCAGGGGAACCGTTCAATATGTACGCCCTGACATGCGCTCACAGGGAATATCCCTTCGGCACTAAACTGAGGGTTGTCAATAAGCAAAACAACAAGGTAGTGGAATGCATCGTGAACGACAGGGGCCCGTTCATTCCGGGGAGGGATTTAGACCTCTCATACGCCGCTGCCAGGAAAATAGACCTCATCGGACCGGGCACATGCGCCGTAACAATCGAACCGGTCGGAAGGGACTTGAGGTATGTAAAATATGTAAAGTACAGCGCATCGGAAGGCGCCCTGACGATCCAGGTCGGCTCATTCAGGGACGAAGCAAACGCAAAGAGATTAAAAATGGCCCTGGACTTGCATTACAAGAACGTTTACATCATGGATGCCAATGTGGGCGGGGCAAAGTACTTCAGGGTCAGAATAGGGAAATTCAACAACAAGAATGATGCCGCCGCCTTGGGCAAATCACTGGCCGATGAGGGTTATAATGTCATGGTAACTAGTATAGTGTTTCAAAAGTAGTTGGCATAAGTATTGCTTTCATTTCGGGTATCCTATACGATAAGGAAGGCACCCGATGAAAACTGGTAGACCCAAAGAGCCCATTGTGTTGAGCGAAGAAGAAAGAGAACAATTGGAAGCGATTCAACGGTCCCGCTCTATGCCCGCTGGCATTGTCCGTAGGGCTAAGATCATCCTGTATTCCGCAGACGGACTCCCCAATGCTGAGATTGCGGAGCGTCTTGGCGTAAGCCCTTTTACGGTAGGCACATGGAGAAAACGTTTTTTGGCTCACC
>JAMCVZ010000005.1 GCA_023476565.1 Nitrospirota bacterium | reverse complement strand
TACCCCGCTGAGTGATATGATGTGGAAATCCGACTGCAACGGCTCTGGCTATTCTCGGCATGTGCTAATAGTAAAGCATCTATTCTACTTATGTCAATAAAATGGTCGCTGTCCCTATTTATCCTATTTATCCCTATTTATCCTATTTATCCCTATTTTATCGTGTCATCTACATAGAGCCTGATTTTCATGTATTCCCCAATATTACGACCGTATGCAAGTAACGCGGCAGTTGAGCCGTGGCCGGAGGCCATCGGTTTCGAACTCCTGGTTCTCCTGCGCGGAGCGCGGGAGAACGACGAGTTAACCCGCGCGCTTCTTTGCGTCGGAGTTGAACGATTTGTTGGAAGACTTGTCCTGCTGAGAGAATAAGAAGTTTAAAAGAAATAGACTACTGACAGCTATTGATGATCGCCATCAAGGATCACTTATCGAATACGATTCTGCCAGTAACCGGGTACCCGATGGCAATGCATTACTGCTATGATAAGAATGTAATCTGGTTCGATGGAGTAAAAAATGGCATAAGGAAATACGCGGGTCAGATATCGGCGCACATCCTTTTCAAGAGATTTCCATTGTTCAGGTTTTTCGACGATATGCTGAATGGCTTGTTCGACGGCTGCAATAAAACGAGCACCCAGACCGGATTGGCAGCCCTCGTAATATCGGGCTGCCTCTTGGTATTCTTCCAGTGCGTCCGGATGAAATTCAAATTTCATTTTGTGACGGCCTTCCTGACTTGTGCCAGGGCGTCATCACCGGGAATCGTTTGAACACGGCCACTGCGAACATCATCACGACGGCGACATGCCTCAGCTAGCCAGAGTTGACGTATAGATTCGTCTTCAGCCGGGTCCAAGCTTTCCACCAATCTGTCGGCAAGAAGGGCGCGCGCTTCACTGGGAAGAGAAAGAGCTTCTTCTGCGATTTGTTCAACAGTTAACTTCATGGTAAAACTCCTTATTACTGTTTTGAAAATAGACCAAGTCTGATCGAAGCATCAGTTTATGTCTATATTTTACCGACGAGAGCAGACTTAGTCAATTATAAAAGAGGGGGCAGGGTGGCAACATCGCCCTGCCCCTCGCTCCCTCATGCGCTGGTTGAATGGATCACAGTGTTGGGCTTCGCTTTAATCCAATAACGATTCCCATGGACAACCTATGGCTTTTTGAATCCTTTTTGCCGTGGTTATCAGAATATTGGTTTGCCCCGCCTCAATTTTTTGAATGGTTCTCACATTTAAATAGGTAAGCTCTGCGAGTTTTTCCTGAGTGATGTTGCGTGTGGTTCTTTCTCGACGCAAATTTCCGCCGAAACGCTTTAATTCTTTTTGGATTTGATTTTTATTCATAACGCCCTATTATGCCGTAAAATTATTCTTGACAACACGGCATAATAGGGCGTAAAGTATTTTATTGTGAATCAAATTTCTGACACGAAAATCATAATAAACAGATGGAAAAATACACGTTTCTGGGCAGTTTGGCTAAATCAGGAACTGCTTGCCGTTGTCCTTTATAAAAAAGGAACTATGGCTATTAAGAAAGCCGTTCTCTCCTTGCAACAACGTTATACTGACTAAATGTCCTTATATACCGAACCAACGACCAAGCTAAGGGGCGCGGCGGCTTTATGCCGCGTCCTCCTTGAGCGCCTTGTTAAGCCTCAGTGATCTCAAGCGGAATCCTTGCAAGCACATCGCCCGGGACCACATCATCTCCTTTATCAACTAAAATAATAGCTCCAGCAGGTAGAAGATATCGGGCAAGATGGTTTGTCCCCGGTATTTTAACACTTCGGCCTTTCTTGTCTTTTATTGCGATACGCGGCCTGAGATTGCTTGGCCAGTCAATCATAATTTTAAATATACGCCCTGTAGCTGTATCTGTCTCTTGTATAAAACTCATATTTTCTATCATATCACCAAAGGCGACCTTTCCGGCCACCTCTGTTATGATTGGCATTGAGAGAGGGTCCCTTTCCACAAGTTTTTGGTCGGGTTCTACAGTACTACCGTCGGGCAGCATAATCCTATCTCCGTAATTAACTGTGCGTGCATCTAAAGTATTGCCTGTATTGTCGATAATAGCTATCTGCGAATTTCGGACCTTTACGACCCAAATACCTTCTCTATTCCGTACCGCAATCGATTTATCAAACACATAAGTTTTTTTCTCCATATCGAACTTCTTGTATCTAAGAATCCCTCCAAATAATGTTGACTCGAAAGAGTGTAATCCTCGTGCAAGCCATGCTTTAATAACATCTCTGCCGGGGAAAGTCTGAGTATTGTCAAGTGAACGGATGTGGACTTCTCCTGTTTTCCCACTTTGCTGTCGCTCTTGATTCCTAAGTATTTCAACGATTTCTTCAAGAATTGCGCGGTCACTACGCATTTTGTGTTCTTCTGCGTACTGAGTTTCACTAATCTCAACTAATTCATTTTGCAACTGTGGCCAGAAGGTCTCAAAAATGCTATCCAGGGTTTGTGATGGGAGTCCTCGCTCACCTGCACGTGATAGAGCATCATTCATCGTATGCACAAGTTTACGGAAATCACTCTTTTCAATTGTAGTATGTTGAAATTGGCTTAGCGGTTGTTCTACCTCAGCAGGTGTAATATCAAGCAGAAGAGTACAAACTGAGGCATCATTGAGTTTGGAAATCGCACCCGCTTCAAATAGAATCCATCTCGCATCTAAATTTTCTCGGGTAAGGCAGATAATGGCAAACTTTGATGCCTCAAGTTTTGCAGACACCTCAGAATTCCAACGAGATCCCTTCGCGATATCACAGGATATCCACGGATCAACTGCCTGAATTACTTGAACGAGCCACTGCTTCAGGGTTTCAGCCACTGCTCTACTCTTGTTGCCTGACCAACTCAAAAAAACAAGCATGTTTATGCCTCTATTGGTGTTTTCATATTTGGCTTAACGCGGCAGTTGAGCCGTGGCCGGAGGCCATCGGTTTCGAACTCCTGGTTCTCCTGCGCGGAGCGTTTCCCCCAGGAGTTCCGGCTCAACTGCCGCGTTCTTCCGCGCGGAGCGCGGGAGAACCAGTTATTAGATACTTTCCCGATAATACCAGAAAATTTCCTTCCTGTCCAGATAAATAAAAAAAATCTCTTGACGCAACTATCTAATGCATTAGCAGAGTTCCACGGGCTTGCCCGTGGGTGAATGCTGCCCGGAGAGATTTTGGTATACAGATAATCGTGGAAAACAGGTTATCAGGGCACAGCGTATATAGAACTGAATACCATGTAGTCTGGATACCAAAATATCGGAGGCGAATCCTAAATCCTGGCGTACAAGGATATCTGGGAAAAGTTTATCCAGAGATACTGGCTATGATGCCTGGAGTGGAAATTATAGAGCAGAACATTCAGATAGATCACATACATACGATTATGATAATACCGCCGAAATATTCAGTGAGTGAAGTGATAGGGAGAATCAAGGGCCAAAGCGCCAGTAAACTGAGGGAAAAGTTCATATGGCTTAAAAAGGTATACTGGCATGAGAACATAGTATGGTCGCCAGGATATTTTGTATCAACGATTGGATTGAACGAGCAGCAAATAATTAAATACGTCAGATGGCAAGAGAGCCAGGATTTAGGACAAGCGAAGCTTGAATTATAAAGTGCCACGGGCTTGCCCGTGGGTATCTACTTTGGTTAAGATTCTCTTGCGGACTAATATTCCAATTGTAATATTAGCCGGGAGATGACTAATACCATGCAAAAAGTTCCATATGATATTTGGTCCCGTTACGATGCCTTCCTTAAGGCTAAAGTGAAGGATGTTTCGCAGCATGAAAACCTTAAAAAGTGGTTTCTATACTTTTGGGACTTTCTTGCCAAATACCATCCGCCGGATTCCAGGTCCGAGCAGATACGTTTGTTTATCGAAAAGCTTAAGGAGAAAAAACAATCGCAGGAGCAGCAAAAACAGGCTGCCTATGCCGTTTCGCTTTATTTTCAGATGCAGGATTCAGAGACAAGGTCTTTCACAACAACTCCTGCCACCCCCTCTATTAAGGGGAAATATGCCGTTGCTGTTCAGGAACGGATAAATACATTGGATGCGCCCCTGCAAGTATCGGAGCCGGCAACACACTTCCGCAATGAAAGCCGTTATAATGAATGGCGATGCCTTGAGAACTCCGGTTCTCCGGCATGGGACAAGGTCGTCTCCGATTTGTCCGACGAGATCAAGACCCGCCACTATTCCAGAAAAACATTAAAGGCCTATGGGGACTGGATACGCAAGTTTCAGGGCTTCCTGCATGATAAGCTGCCGGGGGAGTTGTCGGAAACCGATGTGAAGGAGTATCTCACATATCTGGCAGTGAACTGCAAGGTCTCCGCATCAACGCAGAACCAGGCTTTTAACGCTTTATTGTTTCTGTACCGGCATATTCTCAAGAAGGATTTCGGCGACCATAAAGACATTCCCCGCGCGAAGAAATCGAAATATATCCCCGTTGTCCTTTCGAGGCGGGAAATCGACGCCGTATTGAAACATCTTTCATATCCATATGATCTTGTAGTCAAATTGCTGTACGGCTGCGGTCTGCGGCTTTTTGAGTGCATCAAGCTGCGGGTGCAGAATTTCAATTTCGAGGACGGCATGCTGAACATACAGGACGGAAAGGGAAAGAAGTCAAGGACTGTGCCCATCCCCCAGACAATAACCCCTGACCTGCTGGAACAGCTTGAGACCGTAAGAAAGTTGCATGACGCAGACCTCAAGGCAGGTTACTCAGGCGCTTTTCTCGATGATTTGCTCGAAAAGAAATATCCGAGGGCTGCAAGAGATTTCATCTGGCAATGGTTTTTCCCTCAACAAGCGCTGACTCCGGTCCCGGCAAAAAATGAACTGCGGCGTTATCACTTACATGAGAGCCGTGTACAGGAAGCGCTGTACGAGGCCGTCGGGCGTGCAAGACTCACAAAACGCGTCACAGCGCATACCTTCCGCCATTCTTTTGCCACCCACCTTCTACAGGCCAACTATGACATCCGTACGATCCAAACACTGCTGGGCCATAGTGATGTCAGGACAACGATGATCTATACCCACTGCATTCCGGGCAGAACAGTGAAAGAGGCGAAAAGTCCGCTGGATTTCTGATGCTTGTCGCGAGATAGGAGTGACAGGGTCACGCTCGTCAGAAAATAGTATCGCAATACTATTGATAGCCTGTTATTATAGGACTGCATTACTATTAGGAGGTTGGCGTGATAGATGACCTGGTTCGCTTAGGTCAGAATTTCAGCATATTTTTTCTCATCCCTCTGCAACAGGCATCCTCACCTCGACCGAGTGTTCCTGACGGTCATCAACAAGGGGAATAGCCTTGTCGTGTTGCTCAACGCCATCGACGGTCACGCTCATCTCGCCGATCATCTTATTATTGGCGGCGGGCGTTTGCCGGACGGTGATATGATAGAGAGTTTCCCGGTATCGGTAATGCACCTTGAACGTTTCCCAATCCGCAGGGAGGCACGGCTCGAAACGCAGTTTGTCTTTTTCAAGCCCCAGCCCCAGGAGCGATTCCACGATAAGCCGGTACATCCAGCCGGCAGACCCCGTGTACCACGTCCATCCGCCGCGGCCGGTGTGCGGCGGGACAGCATATGGAAGGCAGGGTTCAGGGTCAGGCTTGACTATTGACATTTAATATGGCAGAGAGGCATGACTTGAGAAGTGAAATAGAGGAAGTGATTGAGGTAATAAAAGAGAGGCGGTGAAATGTCAATAATCAAGTCTGACCCCATTAGCTTGCATTAGCTTGCATTATCCGTTGAAGTAAAAACAAATAAGAGGAGAATAATCGAGTTCTTCCTCTCTCCGATTGTCAAATATGCCAAAGAGAGCCTGACGTTGAGGTAGATAAGAGGGTATGAAGGGTGCAATTCGTTGGTTCGGTGGATTTGAATCTCGAGTGTTAATAAATCAGCTCCAGCAAACTGTTCGCACGCTCCTTGTCGAGCCCTTTGAGAATGATATATTCCCTTATGGCCTTATCCCTGTCTCCGTTGAGCAGGTAGGCAACCCCGAGACTGAAGTGCGATAGGGGATTCCCGGTATCAAGCCTGATCGCCTGTTTGAGCGCGGCGAGGGCCTTCGGGTATTCCCCCAGGACGATATAGGCGGTGCCGAGCTTGTTGTAGACCGGCTGCGCATCCGGCCTGATTGAAAGGGCCTGCCTGTATGCGTCGACAGCATCGGAATACCTGCCGAGCTTATAATAGACCATGCCCAGACTGATATAAGCATCAGGATAGTCGGGCTTGATCCTCAATGCCTGCTTATAAGATTCTATTGCCCCGGCGTATTTTTGGGCCCTGTCGTATTCGCACCCGAGAAGAAAATACGATGTAGCATCATCGGGCCGCTTCTCAGCAGGGGCAGGCGATTCAGCCGGGGCCGCGGCGTGAGCAAAGGGCATTGCTAAAGGCAGGACAAAAAGAATGGAAAGAGAAATCGTGTTGAATAAAAGTCTTTTGTATATGGGCTGCGGCATTTAAGCTATTTCAAATATGAAGTCAAGCTCTACCGGGGAATTCAGCGGCAGTACATAAACCCCGACCGCTGCCCTCGCGTGCCTGCCCGCCTCGCCGAAAACCTCGAACAGGAGGTCCGATGCGGCATTCAGGACTTTCGGCTGCTCTGTGAAGCCGGGACCGGACGCTACATAGCCGTTTAATTTTACACACCTGCGTACCCGGTCAAGGTTTCCGATCTGCGCTTTAAGGACCGAAAACGCGTTAATTACAGTCTGCCGTGCATCTTCCTGCGCTTCCTGAAGGGTCACGGATTCACCGACCCTGCCTGTCCTTGACAGTTTGCCGTCCCGCAGCGGGAGCATCCCGCTCAGGAATAAAAGATTTCCCGCCTGGACACACGGCACATAAGAGCCGAGCGGCTTCGGGGCCCCGGGAAGGCTGATATGCAATTCTTTCAGTTTATCTTCGGGTGATTTCATTTCACTCATTACGCTTTACGGTAATTATAACCCCAATTCCTCCGGTACGCCGATTTTGCCGAGCACTGCCGTTGCCGCCGCTACGGCGGGATTGGCGAGGTATACCTCACTTTCGGGGTGGCCCATTCTTCCTACAAAGTTCCTGTTCGTGGTCGCCAGGGCCCTCTCTCCTTTGGCGAGAATTCCCATGTGTCCGCCGAGACACGGCCCGCATGTAGGGGTGGAGACAACCGCCTCTGCATCTATGAAAATGTCCAGCAGTCCCTCTTTCATCGCATCCTTGTAAATCCGCTGGGTAGCGGGGATAACGATCAATCTCACATTGGGATTCACTTTTTTCCCTCTGATCACCCGGGCAGCCTCTCTTAAATCCTCGAGCCGGCCGTTGGTGCAGGAGCCGATAACCACCTGATCTATGGTGATGTGCGAGAGCTCGGCTGCGGGCTTCGTATTTGAGGGCAGATGGGGACACGAGACGGTTAAGGGAATTTTCGAGCAGTCGTACTCCCTGACCCCGACATAGTGCGCATTCGCATCTGAGGAATAAAAAACGTAGGGTCTTCTCGCTCTCCCTTTTACGTATTCCTCGGTCATTTTGTCGGGAATGATGATGCCGTTCTTCCCGCCGGCCTCAATCGCCATGTTGCACATGGTAAGCCTTCCGTACATGGGAAGATTTTTTATCGCTTCGCCTTCAAACTCCATCGCCCTGTAGAGAGCGCCGTCCACGCCTATATCGCCGATGGTGTGGAGTATCAGGTCCTTGCCGCCGACCCATTTATTTAATGTGCCGTGATAAATGAATTTTATGGATTCAGGCACTTTGAACCAGCATTCACCGGTTGCCATGGCAGCGGCCACGTCCGTAGAGCCTACCCCTGTGGCGAACGCCCCGAGCGCCCCGTATGTACAGGTATGGCTGTCGGCGCCGATCACCAGGTCGCCGGGGACAACAAGGCCCTGTTCAGGCAGGAGCGCATGTTCGACACCCATTCTGCCCACTTCGAAATAAAGGCCGAGACGGTACTCTTTCGAAAAGTCTTTCAGCATCTTGCATTGCTCGGCGGCCTTTATATCTTTTTGCGGCGCGAAGTGATCGGGGATAAAGGCTACCCGCTCCTTGTTGAATACCTCCTTTGCACCCGTCTTTTTAAACTCCTGTATGGCGATGGGGGCGGTAATATCATTGGCGAGTATGAGGTCGACTTTCGCATTTATCAATTCACCGGCAGAAACCTCTTTCTTCCCGGCGTGTGCTGCAAAAATTCTCTCAGTAATAGTCACGGGGTCCTCCAGAAGTAATAAGCTTGGAATTGATATTATAGCTCTATCAAACATTGCTTGACAAGGGAGCGAATTGCATCGGGTGCACGTCAAATTTGTTGGTACTATATCTTTAGGCGCATGACCGATATTCCCGGAAGTCTTCCCACCGTCCGCTAAGAAGGCAGCAGCGTAAGGCAATAACGCGGCCAATGCATGCCTTCTTTTTAGGAGTTATTACACCAACTCCACAATTTCGATAATATCCTGAGCGCTCCTAAACTCGGGATCTCCTGTCAGTACCGGCATGCCCATCTCCACTGCAAGCGCAATACAAAAAGCATCCGCATAGGATACAGGATAATTCGCCTTAATCTCTGAAGCGGCTTCCGCTCTTTTGTCGTTTACCGAAACTACTTGCACGGGGATTAGGCCCTGGCGCAGGTCTTCCCTGAAGCCGTAGGCAATGCCGCTCCCCAAGTACTTGTAGAGCTTATAAAAGACCTCGCCCTCGTTTATCTTGCTGAGCAGAAGACGTTTTCCCCCCGCCTCGGCCTCTTCCATATGCTTTTTGACAATGTGGCCCTCTTTTTTGCGTTTGCGGTCGAAAAGGCATAGAAGGGCATAGCTGTCAAGGATAAACATCTTCCTTTTTCCTTTCAGCCTTTTTCTCTTTCAGGTGAGCATCGACAATTCCCTCGCCTATGCCCACATAGTCCTGCCAGCGATTGGCCTTGAATCTCTTTAAAGGGGTGAGTACAATGGCTTTATCAACCACCTTCACATCTAACTCATCACCTTTCTCGATCTCCAGAGCCTCCCGAACCTTTTTGGGTATGACTACCTGGCCTCTTTCGCTGAGAAGTGTCTTCATGTGCCACCTCATCTTTTTATATGATCTATTATATATAGTCTTACTTTTATGCGTCAATCAAATTATTTTCTTGATAATCTTATTTTAATATTTGCGCCGGGGACTGTCCCTATTTACGGACGAAGCGAAGTCGTAGAATAGGGACTGTCCCCTTACTCATTTGTCGCAGACCCTTGCTTCAAAACAACCCCGCCGTGCCGGTAAAGGTTTCAACTTGTTTGTTGCGCTTGTATGAGTTCTGTTATGATAATTTTGAAAGAAAGGGAGCTGACCGGTTTCTAAAAGGGAAAGGAGCGGGAGGACAGGTAATGCATACGGATGAGTATGGGATAACGTTATCGAGAGAATTGAATCTTTGCAGGAAAAAAGTGCAGAAATTAGAGAAAATTCTTTCCGGTATGGAATGCAAGTACAACCTCAAAACCGAAATATTTGTGGAAGAATTTCAGAAAGGCAATATGAGAGACGGCAAGGATTTTATCGCCTGGATCGAAAATTACAAGTCGCTGATAAAATGGAAAGAGATGGAAGCACAGTATGAGGAAGTGTATCGTCTCATGAAGATTTAGTTTCAGGATTCCGGCAATGGGCCGGCCCTGTCGGACCACTATTCATTTCCTATCGCCACGGTTGAGAGAATCCTGCTGCCTGCCCATGCGCCGGGGACTAAGCCGGTAAGAAAGAGAATGTTCGGGACGGCCAGGATCGGGATTCCCCATTTCAAAAGCGTTTGCAAAAGAAATCATATCGCCTTAAAATGCCTGTCAGTCCAAAATAACAAAGAAGTTGTTCGCATTAATATGCCACTATTCGTTGAGGAATTGCAACGGACGGGGGAACGGATTTAAAATTTAAAAGAGATGTATTTTTAAAAAGGATGGGCAACGGGTACATTGCCCATCTTGCCGGAAAGTTGTCAGCGTTGCCCGCCGCCGGAGGTTCCCGGATTGCCGGTTGCCGCTGCATTACCGCTGCTCATTGACCCGCCGCCGGAGGTTGCCGTGCTGCCCGTTGGCCATCCCCCTCCCGACGTCATGCCGGATGGCCATCCGCCGCCGGAGGTTCCCGGATTGCCGGTTGCCGCTGCATTGCCGCTGCTCATTGGTCCGCTGCGGGTATCCGGCTGAAATCCACTGCCGAAAGCAAAGCCTGTATTCACCGAGCCCCTCGAACTCATCGAGCCTCCGAAGCCGTCTACTGCCCTGCTGCCGCTCCCGAATCCCCCGCCGCTTCCAAAACCGGTGCCGCTTCCAAAACCCGTAATGCGCTCTTTCATCCTGTCACCCTTGCTCTCCTGAGCCAGCGCAATACCAGAGAAAAGCATAGCTGCTGCGAAGACACAAACAGATACTATTTTTAATGCGCGCATTTCCGACCTCCTTTAAAAACTATAGGTTACACCGAGGGTGTAAATATTATTTTTGTAGTCTGTATTTGCAACATTGGAATCATTAAATTGCCGGTCGTAGCCAAGATTGACATATACCTTTTTCACAAGTTCCCTCACAATGCCCGCTGAGATTGTATGGGATTTTGTCCTGAAACCAAAAGCATCCTCATACTTGCGGGTAAGATAACTATAGCCGAGGTTGAACATGGTCTTCGGTGTAATCAGGTATCCCGACCATACGCCGACCGAGTGGCCGTTGTAACTGAAGAGCCTGGAGTCTGCATCGTTCTTTTCATATTCATAGCCCTCTTTTATCCAGAAGTCAGGCGAAATCTGCTGCTTGAGCTCAAAGGTTCCGCCATAGGCGCTGCTGTCACGCAGAGTTCCCTTAAAGTTCTTTAACTTACCCTTCAGCGCAAGCTGGGCTGAAAATACATCACCCAGTTCCTTATACACGCCGGCGCTGATGCCGCCAAGCGTAGCATTAAGGTCATTGTACTTGCTGTACAGATAGGTTGCTGCGTCGCCTCGTAAAAAGAGGTACGTGCCATCGACGACCTCTGTATATCCGCCTGCAGAAGCCGATACTGTTGTGTAAAAATCTCCTTTCTTGTCAGCGTCCGCCGGAGAGCCGTTGAGGTTATCCTCATATGTTTCCCTGATTCCGGCATCAAGGATTACTCCACCCGATGCCTTTGATGCGACAACAAGACCGGACACCAATACGATGAATAGGCACATCACTGAATTCATTACCTTATCGGACAGCATGGTCTCTCCTTTTCAAAAAATTATTGCAGGGAGGCATACGCCTCCCTGATGGTCACAGCCTGCAAGATACTTAAAATGAAATGTGGTTTATCTGCGGCTGCCCATGCCTGAACCGCTACCTATGCCTGTGCCATGCCCGATTCCTGAACCGCCGCCCATGCCTGAACCGCCGCCCATGCCTGAACTGCTGCCCGTGCCTGAACTGCTGCCCATACCTGAACCGCTACCTATGCCTGTGCCATGCCCGATTCCTGAACCGCCGCCCATGCCTGAACTGCCGCCTATGCCTGAACTGCTGCCCGTGCCTGAACTGCTGCCCATACCTGAACCGCTACCTATGCCTGTGCCATGCCCGATTCCTGAACCTATCCTGTCCATATTGCTTGTGGCACGCTCCATTGCCTTTTCAGGAGGTGTACCTTCTTTTATATCGGTTCCATAGTTTCTAGCCGCTTTTTTGATAGCGTTTCCGCTTAGACCCTTGTCTATACCTCTTGTTACCACCTTAGCAGAGGTCTCGGGTTTCGCCCCGCCCTTTACCGCGATATTTACAGCCTCTACCGTCTTTACCACGTCCCTTGTCCTGTAGTTGTGCGCAACGGCAGCAGCAGCAACTGTGGCTGCCTCGTCCCGTGCATCAGGGGTAGCCGATTCGATAGAGCGGGCGATACTGGCAAGCTCCTTGCCCCTTATGCCTTTATCCATGCAGGCATCAACCACTCTGGACGCATGCTCCACGGGAACGCCCTTTTCCACCAGGTTCTGCAAAACGGTGACCGCCTCTGTCCTTTCCCTTGCAGTTAACCTCTTTTCCGTAGCCTGTTTTTCAACCTGTGCCTTGGCCTCATCAAAGGTTATCGCATTTGCAATCCCCCCGAATGCCAGCAGGCTTGCCACTATTGTTACTGATAAGATTTTCCTTAACATTGTCTTCTCCTCCACGTTATATTTTTTCTGGCTTGAACTAAGAGACTTCATAGTGTCTTCTATTATTATCACCTCCTTAATCAAGTTTAATTTTCATCAAGACCCGTTCTCTCCCATCCCGGCCGGAGATTTTATCCATTCCCGACCATACCCGATTCCCAAGCTGCTACCCATTCCCCCTCCGGTCATCTCCGCAGGAATAGACGCTCGCTCCATTGCCCTCTCAGAAGACATCCCTGATTTCACATGAACAGCATACCTCTCCATAATAATCATAATGCTATTGCCATTGAGACCTTTGTTTATTGATCTCGTCATAACTTCTGAGACCCTCTCAGATTGAATTCCTGCCTTCACACTCTGCTTAAATATAGCCATTAAACTTACCGTATCCCGAATATTGTATTTGTTGCTTATAGTGCATTTAGCTACAAACGCTGCATCACCCCTTGCCTTAGGCTCAACAGATTCTATCGACCTTGCTATCCCGGCAAGCGCCTTGCTTTTGATCCCCTGATCGATGCCTGCCTCAACCACTCTGTAAGCATGCCCGACGGGAACGTCCTTTGCTACCAGGTTCTGCAAAACGGTAATCGCCTCTGTCTTTTCCTTCACAGTTAACCTCTTTTCCGTAGCCTGTTTTTCAACCTGTGCTTCGGCCTCATCAAGGGTTGTCGCATCTGAAATCCTCCCGAATGCCAGCAGGCTTGCCGCTGCTACTATTAATGTTAATGGGAGGCTTCTGAACATTATCTTGCACTCCTTATTATCTCCTGCCGCCCATGCCCGGGCCGCCGCCTGCACCACCCGGGCCGCCGCCTGCACCACCCGGGCCGCCGCCTGCACCACCCGGACCGCCCATGCCTGCACCACCCGGACCGCCCATGCCTGCACCACCCGGACCGCCCATGCCTGCACCACCCGGACTGCCCATGCCTGCACCGCCCGGACCGACCATGCCTGCACCGCCCGGACCGACCATGCCTGAACCGCCCATACCCGGGCCGCCGCCTGCACCACCCGGACGCATCTGCCCGCTGTCCATGCCTTTGTAGCCCTGTCCAAAGCTGCCCCGCTCCATTACAGACTCCATCCTTTTTACCGCGTCTTCCATCCTCCTGCCTTCTCTAAGCTCACCGGCTATTTCCCTCTCCATCCTCGACATATCCTTTTCAGAATAGCCTTTATCCAGCGCCTTGTTCACCAGCCGTGCCGCCCTCTCAACTGACACGCCGCTTTCCACGAGATTGGTCATCATATCAACTGCCCCGCCAAATATCGAGAGGGGGTAATTATGTTTTTTCACTCTGAGCCCTGCCTGTGTAATGGCATTCTCAGGGATCGACCTTTCCAGCGCCCTGGCAACAGTCTGTATGGCATTTTCCTTTTCCCGGTCATTATCCGCTTTTACACCGCTTTGCGTGAGATTGCCGGTAAGAGTGCCGGCGCGGTTCAGTTTTTCCGCTAACCGTTCTGTAACATCAAGAATCCTCCCGGGAGGCACACCCTTTGACAGGCCCTGCTGTATTCTGTCCAGGACAGGTCTGACCGGCAGGTTCTGTTTTCTTACTTTTACGGCTGTATCAAGAAATCCTTCCATCGTCCTGCTGTCCGCGCCCTGCCTGAGACCTCTATCGATAACAATAGCGACATCGTCTGGCGGTATGCCCGCGTTCGCCGCATCATATGCCTTTTTAAGGAGCAGTTCCTTTGCTGCCTGTGAAAATGCAGACTTTTCGATAGAAGACCTTATCTCAGCGGCGGCCTTCTGTCCTGTTTCGGCCCCTGCCGCTCCACAAATCGCGAATAAAGCGAGTATTGTCACGAATAAAAAGATCCTTCTCATTCTCTTTGCCCTCACAATTTAGCAACCTTTAATACAGCGTTCCTGTAGCCGAACCCGTCGTCCCGATACGATTCGGCATTCGGGTCCGTCATCCAGACTTTGCCGTCAACAACAAACATATAGTTATATATTCCCGGTTTTAAAGGTATCTCTATGGTCCAGACACCGTTGTCCTGCTTTCTCAGGGCGTTCTCATTAACCTTCCACTTGTTAAAGTTTCCCGCGACGGAGACTGTCTTTGCCCCCGGCGCATAAAAGTTGATCTTTACCGTAACGGTCGGCTCCGATGAAGCATTGATATATGAGACCGGGTGTTGTTTTTCCCAGGACTGGAAAATTCCTGCAAAGGCTATTATCAATAAACACGCCGTTGCCAGTGCGGCAGCCATATTCCATTTCAATATCCTGCCTTCGAAAAGAAAATCCCCGATCCTTTTCACAGGTGAAACCCTGCATGCCGGCAATCTCCTCATCACATCCGATGTAAAGGACTCGGGAACGGCCAACCTGTCGCTGTTTTTTACCATGCAAAGAGCCTTCTCGAGCTCATTAAACTCTTTTTTCAGGACAGGGTCGGAATCCATCCTGTCCAAAATCTCTCTCTTTTCTTCTTCGGGCACTTCTCCGTCAAGCAGCCTATGGATTATGTCCATATCTTTATTCATCGATAACCCCCCCTTCCTTCAGGAGTTTTTTCAACATCTCCCTGCCTCTATGGGTTCTTACCTTGAGAACATTTGCACTGACCCCCAAAATATCCTCCATCTCCTTGTAATCCAGCCCCTCGATGTGCTTCAGAACAATTGCCTCGCAGTAATCTTCGGGCAATTCATTGAGGGCTGTTTGTATTCCCTGCGCCATCTGCCTGTTGCATGCTGCATCTTCGGGAGTTGCCGTCCCGGCGGCAGACGCCTCTGCTATCTCATCAATTGAAACGGTATCCTTTTTGCTTCTCAGATAATCCCTGCATTTGTTGATAGCGATGCTGCAGAGCCACGAGGAGAATTTCGCACTCCGCTTGAAATCCTTTAAGCCGACATATGCGGAGATAAAGCTCTCCTGGGCTATATCGTTTGCCGCCTCGGCATCTCCGAGCATTCTATATGCTATATTGTAAACCATGCCTTTATACCTCTCGACCAGAATGGCATATGCCTCTGCATTGCCGTCCATGCATTGTTTGATGACCAAGTATTCCTCAATTGCCTGCATATCACCATTCATTTCTACATATAAGACGAAGAGAAATCGAAAAGGTTACAGGCCCTGAAACTACCTCCGGATGTATATGACCGAATTTCTTCCGCCGAATTCGTCGTTCACGGACGGGACAGAGGGGTCGGGCAGCCATTTTTCTCCGTCTATGAGAAAGAGGTATTCATAGCGGCCGTCTTTTAAAGGCAGGGTTATACTCCATACGCCGTCACCATCGGGACCGGAAAGGGCATCTTTGGCAGTGTCCCACCGGTTAAAGCTTCCTGCAATGGCGACCCTTTTTGCGTCAGGTGCCTTAATGGAAAACCTTACGCCGCCTTCGACAATCTCGGGCGACAGGTTCTTCAGGGCGCACCCGGAGAGAAAAACAGCAAAAAAAAGCCATAAAAAAACTTTGCCGGGGGGACTTGTTATGGTATTGGCAAAATATTTTTGGGATTGCATCAAAGGTCTACCCTATCGTTGCATAAGAATTAAGGTCAGGCTGCGTGAAGATAGTGCGACCCCCTCCTTGACCGTATTTGCTTCCGGCATGATTCAGCTATCATAATGACCGGCAGCGAATACTGTCAATGATGCGAATTGCCTCATCGAAAATCTATTCGAAAGTGAAGTCTTTGCACGCCACGGCTGAAAGGGACATAGGGGTTGCGGATACCGTGCCTGGAGGTTATGCGCCCGGACCGATTCCATCCGGTGCAACTTCAAAAAATTAGCCCTATAATTTAAATAGCAGGTCTGTCAAAAGGCGCCGAGGAAAGCAGATTCATTACATGCCTTCACCACAATACCACTGGAGATTTAATGAAAAGGAATGTGACAGCTATCGGTTTCGGGCTTGCGCTGTTGATTTTTGCCGTATTTACGGTATCTTCCTATTTAAGCATGGCTGAGCTTACCACTATCGGCAAGCTTCGATCGCGTGCCTTCAGCGCCATCGAGAGACTTGGATCACTGTCAGCTCAGATTGCTTCGGCAGAGATCGATAAGAACAATTATATTATAACCGGAGAAGAGGACTACCTCGTCCCGTATTACGACGGTGCGCTCAGAACTGTCGATGGGGAATTAGAGGGACTCGGAAAGTTATTTGCAGATAAGCCCGACCAGCAGCAGAGGCTTGATATCCTTGAGCCTTTGATCAGGAAGAGATTTGCCAATTTCCGGGAATCAATCGAACTGCGGAAGAAAAGCGGATTGAACGCTGTGGTACAGAGCGGGCTTATTACCGAGGGGAGGGAGATTCATAATGCCGTAAATGATGTGATAAACAGGATGTTTAAAGAGGAAGAGGCGTCGCTGGCGCATCTCGGTTTTCTAACGATGGAGAATGCAAAGGGCCTTATGTCGAAACAATTGCTTGGCACTCTCCTGAGTTTTACCATACTTTATGGGATCTTCTACATGCTCAACCGTGAGATGCATGAGCGCAAGCGCGCGGAAGAGGCATTGCAAAAGGCGAATAAAGACCTTTCAAGTTATGTGAATGAGCTTGAACAGCGTAACCGGGAGATTGAACTGCTCAGCGAAATGGATAGTCTGCTCCAGGCCAGTGCCACCTTTGAAGAAGCCCATACCGTTATCGCCAAATTCGTTCAAGATATATTCTCAAAGGAATCGGGCGCAGTGTACCTGCTCAATGAACCGAAAAACACTTTGGAATCCATAGTTTCCTGGGGAGACATCAAGCCCGGGGAGCAGGTGATGGGAACGGATGAGTGCTGGGCTCTGCGGCTCGGACGGATACACCAGGTGGATGCCACCCGTCCCGAAGTGATCTGCCCCCATATAAAGCATGCGCTGGATGCCGCCTACCTCTGCGTGCCGATGATGGCCCAGAATGAGACCATAGGCCTGCTGCATTTGCTCTTCGACTCAAACTGGTTCAGTTATTCTGAAGAGGTGCGGAAGCACATAATAGAAAACAAGCGGCGGCTGGCGCTTACCGTGGCGGAAAGTATCGCGCTTCTGCTCGCAAATTTCAGGTTGCGTGAGATCCTGTACAGCCAGTCCATACATGATTCTCTTACAGGCCTGTTCAACAGGCGCCATATGGAGCAATTGCTGGAGAGGGAACTGCACCGGATATCGCGTAAGGGATATCCTCTCGGGATAATCATGCTCGATATCGACCACTTCAAAAGGTTTAACGATACCTTCGGCCATGAGGCCGGCGATATGCTTCTCCGTGAGCTCGGCGCTTGCCTCCAAAGGGGCATTCGTGAGGAGGACTTCGCCTGCCGTTACGGGGGCGAGGAATTCGTGATTATACTGCCCGAGACATCCCTGGAGAACACCCGGCAGCGGGCCGAGCAGTTGCGGAAAGAGGCCGGGCATACAACCATAATATATCGCGGCAAATCTCTCGATGCCATCACCGTCTCTATGGGAGTTGCCGCCTTTCCGGAACACGGTACGACTGCAGATGAGCTTTTGCGGGCGGCTGACACAGCCCTCTACCGGGCGAAAGAGGAGGGCAGGGACCGGGTGGTGGCCCTTTAAACCGAGGCAATAATCAAAGCTCGAACCGCAATTTCTAAACAGGACAAAACCCGATGAAGGCTGATTCTTATTTGATTATTGTGGCCGTCTTTTCCTCTGTAGCAGTGTGTCCGCCTGAAGAGCAAAAAAGGCTCAAGGGCGCCGAGCCCTTGAGCCTTGTACGGGTGCGGCTATGTGTTTTTATTCACCGACCGCATGCGGCGGAATGAATGGCCGATCCGGGCGCATGAAGACGGTCAACAACGCCCCAATCACACAAATAACCACGCTGATCGTGAACGGTATGTCCCAACTGCCGGTACGATCAACGACAAAACCGAAGACAACCGGGGAAATGATTCCCGCCAGTCCGAACCCGAAGTTCATCATGCCGCCTGCAAGGCCGGCATATTCCCGGCTTATATCCATGGGGATCGCCCAGATCGTCCCGACCACGAGTTCAAGGAAGAAGAACGAGCCTCCGAGTAAAAGCGCAACATGCGTGATATTCGAGGTCTGCATGGTGGCGTACAGGAAGGCGCCGGAGACTGCTAAAGAAAATGCGATAAATGCGTTACGGGCGAGGCGCTTATTCCCGGTTTTCACGAGCATCCAATCGGAAAGCGTTCCGCCGATGGTATCTCCGATGACACCGGCCCCGAACGTGAGACCTGCCAGCAGGGCCGAAGATTTCAGATTCAGCCCGTGCTTTTTCATGAAATAGAGCGGTATCCAAGAAATGAACACCCACAGCATCCATCCGTAGCAAAAATCCACGGCGGTCACCGGGAGGATCCGCTTGGCAAGCGCTCCGAAAGGGGTGCGGGCACGACGGACAGCCTTGGAAGGCGGTTTCAATTTAGACAGTTCCATCTCGGTGATGCCGGGATGGTCTTTGGGGTCGTCGCGGAAATACCGCAACCAGATCACAACCCACAGCAGGGATGCGAGACCGCAAATCCAAAATGACAAACGCCAGCTCCCGACGCCTATAAGCCAGGCCACGATAGGAGGGGCCACAGCTCCACCCAGCCGGGCAGCGCTGTGAGTAATGCCTTGAATGAACCCGAAACGCTCCTCGGGATACCAGTGCCTCATTGCCTGGGTGGCTGCGGAAAAGGACGGACCTTCACCGATACCGAGCAGCAGCCTCATGATGAACAGGCTGACGAGTCCTGTCACGAACCCCGTTGCAATGGTTGAGACTGCGACCAGGAGACCGCAAAGGGCCAGGGTCAGACGGGAGCCGATTTTGTTGGCAAACCATCCTCCGAAGAGCTGCCCGATGAGATAGGGCCAGGAGAATGCCGAGAAGGCAAATCCCAGCTGGGTGTTGGTGAGGGCGAATTCTTTCATCATATCTTTGGCGGCTATGGAGATGTTGACACGGTCTAAATACATGATCCCGTACATGGAGCTGAGAATAATGGTCATCCATGCCGTTGCACTGATCATCCGGCCCCGGGAAGGGAGAACTGCTGCTTTTGCTCCCCCTTCCACGGTAACATTACTGGAGATCGGATCATCTTGATTAATTTTTTTCATGAACGCCTCCTGTGAAAATTTCCTGCATTTATACTTCCTCTACCCGCGGGAAGGGGATGCAAAGACCGGGTTGCGTATGCAAAGTCTGCTTTCCCATATGAATGCGCCATACTTCTGTTACCTCCTCCTGCTGAAGGGGTCTCCCTTACAGCCGAACTGAATTCCGGAGTTTGAAAAAAATCCCTTGCGCCACAGGTATGAGCACAATGGCGCGCCTCCCTTGCGTTTTTTTGCTGGATATATGCTCATTGCTTTTTGCGGTAGGCATCGCAGTCGCCTTTTGAAGGCTCTTTTGAAGACCGGTGGGCCTCCTTTTCCTTCTCCCGGACAAGGCGTTTCAATACCTTGCCGGCCGCGCTGATCGGCAGCTCGGTACAGAATTCAACAATGCGCGGCATTTTATATGCGGCCATGTTCTTCTTGCAAAAGGCGATAACCTCATCACTGGAGATATTTCCCTCCGGGTTGTCCTTTAGAACGATAAGGGCCTTCGGGACCTCTCCGTAATAATCATCGGGGACCCCGACCACCATGGCCATACGGACCTGGGGGTGCTTGTAAAGGGCCTCTTCCACCTCACGGGGCCATACTTTGTAACCTCCGCAGATGATCATGTCCTTCAACCGGTCGATGATGAAGAAATAGCCTTCCTCATCCATGCATGCTACATCCCCGGTACGGAACCATCCGTCTGCCATGACCTTTGCCGTGGCCTCGGGCTTGTTCCAGTAGCCTTTCATCACCTGCGGGCCGCGGATGGCGAGTTCCCCTTCGCAGCCTTCTTTAAGGTCTTCGCCTGTCTGGATATCCACAATTTTGCAGTCCGTATCGGGAAGGGGAATCCCTATGGAGCCGGCCTTCGGTTTCTCCAGGGGATTGGCATGGGTAAGGGGGCTGGTCTCGGTAAGCCCGTATCCCTCGACAAGCACTTCCCTTCCGACAAATTTATCGAATGCCTGCTTAACGGCGACAGGAAGAGGGGCTGCATTGGTGCGGCATGCTTTAAGAGAGGTCATGCAGCATTTCCTGGCGTTCTCATTGTTGAGGAGTGCGACATACATGGTCGGAACGCCGAAAAAGCGGGTAACCCGGTATTTTTCTATTGCTTTGGCCACGGGCTCGGGGAAGAACCGCTTCATGACGACAAGGGTCGCCCCTGCATAGAGCGGCACATTCATCACGCCGCTCATGCCTCCGCTGTGAGACATGGGGATGGTGCAGAGGGAGACTTCCTCTCCGGGCTTGAAGTCGTACCAGTGGGCGAATTGCATGGTATTGGCGACAATATTGCGATGGGTCAGAATGGCGCCTTTCGGATCTCCTGTCGTGCCCCCCGTATACAGCAGGACCGCCATGTTTTCATCAGGATCAATGGTGAAATCCGTGGGCCGTGTTTTCCCGCTACTGATCAGCTTCCGGAAATCAAGTGTGTTTTTAATGGCGCCGGTGTCTGCTTTTTCTCCGACAGAGGCAAGGATAAGTTTTATTCCCAGGCTCCCGGCTACCGGCGCCGCCATAGCACCGAACGTATCTGCGGCAATGAGAATACGCGCCCCGGAATCTTTGAGCTGGTATTCGAGCTCCTTTTCTTTTGCCATCGCGTTGCACGGGGTGATCGAAGCGCCGGACATCCAGATGCCGTAATAGCTTATGATGATCGCCGGTGAATTAGGCAGCAGTGTCGCTACCCTGTCGCCCTTTTTCACTCCGAGCTCACGGAGCCCGTGCGCCAAGGAGTTTGCCTTTTGCCACAGCTCTTTGTAAGAGAGGCGTTCTATTTCGCCCAGGTCCTCATGGTTGACGAATACGATCGCCGTATTGCCGGCAAAACGATCAATATTATGTTCGATGATCCACCATGCGGGCACTTCCGGATATTCCAGGTTTTTCGGCAAATGGCCGGGCCATACTTTGAACCACGGCCTTTCTTCAGTTGAAGCGTCTTGTTTTTTCTTCATCTTTGTCCCCGCCTCCCTTACCTCTTGTGCAATACTTCATCTGCACTTTTCCCGAGCAGGGCATAGCCTATTTCAAAGGCTCTTTTGTTTTCCTCATGGTACTTGGGAATTACATGCAGGATGCTTTCCAATACTATGTCCGGATCAAGTTCACCGACAATGCTTGACAGGACCCCGAGCATGATGGTGTTTGCAAAGACAGGCCTGCCGAAGTTTTCCACTGAGGTATCTTTTGCCGGCACAGGCCTTTGAACACAGGCAAGGCCTTTATCGATCTCGACTACAAAGGCGGGATCGTACAGGATTATGCCGTCCTTGACCAGGTGTTTGAACGCCTTATATGCCGCAAGCGAGAGCGCCACAAAATAGTTCGGGGACTCCACCATGGGGCTGTCAATAGGCTCTTTCGATAAGACTATCTGGCTTCTCACATAGCCTCCCCGCATCTCTGTCCCATGGCTCTTGAGCATGCTGACGCGGTAGCCCTGCTTGACAGCAGCTTCCCCGAGAATCTGACCGAGCCTTACGACTCCCTGTCCGCCAAAACCGCTCGCGAGGATTTCAGTTCTTGTGCTCATACGGCTGCTGCCCTCCTTATTTTTTCGATATTCTTATGGATATTTTCCGAGAATTCCGGCCTGCTGTCGCTGGTATCGTGGTAGATGCCGGTGGCCCACAGGGTGTTTTCTTTCTCCTCGCCCATAGGCGCGGACTGGCTCTTGATATAGTCATACATCTTTATCGTATCCCTTGTCCCGAGCTCCCTGCTGCCGAAATTCGTAGGGCACGGGTAGACCATGTGGATCAGGGACAGACCCCTGTTCCGGATTCCCTTCTTTATGCTTTCGACGGCCCTCTGACCGTCCATGGCTACATGCCGGGCGAGAAAGGTAGCCCCTGCATGCTTCAGCACGCCGAGGACATCCATTCCATCACTCATGAGGTTGTGCTCGTACATGCCGTAAGGGCTGCTGTCTGTTTTGCTGCCGTGGGGGGTTGTCCAACCGTATTGCCCGCCTGTCGACATGTACCCCAGGTTGTCGTTGACGATAATGGTGAGGTCGGCATTGGAGCGGGCGGAATGAATGAGATGCAGCAGGCCGATACCAAAGGCGTCGCCGTCACCGACAGTAAGGATGATCTTTTTTTCAGGGGGCAGGGTAAGCCTCAGTCCCCGTGCGATTGCGTAGACCCTCCCGTGCGTTCCGGCAAAGCCGTCACCCTTCCAGGTGCCGAAGGTCTGGCGACCGGCGCAGCCTATGGAGGTGCCCCAAACGATATCCTCCACTTCCAGCCCGAGCTCGTATATTGCCTGCACGACGGCTTTATGATTCATTCCGAGCCCGCAGCCGGAACAGGCGGTGCTCGGTATTTTTCTGGGTCTTAAATACTTTTTCGATAAATAATCCATTTTACCATTCCTCCAATTCCCAGCCACGGCGCTTGAGGGGCTGGCCCTTAAGAATTTTTTCAAAGGTCTCGATCAGATCAGCCACAGTAGGCAGGTCTCCGCAACTTCCCATGAAGTGGACTTCGGAATCCTTACCGGCTGCCCGCTGCACCTCCCTGACCAACTGGCCGTCCCAGTTCAGCTCCACCGAAAGGTATTTTGTCTTTTTCTTGAAATGTTCATCAGGGAAGGGCCACAGGTTGATCAGGCGGAGCGCGCCTACTTTAAGACCGTTCTGACGCGCTTTCTTGACTGCTGTGTTTACAACGCGGGACGGGGTGCCGTAGGAGACGACAACCAGCTCGGGGTCATCGTCCATGAAATTCTTCTCATACAGGTTATTGAAGAGCTCCTTGTGATTGCGGACCTTGTAAATCAGGCGGTACGCATGCTTATGGTGAGCGGCAACCTCTTCGATATCATATCCCTCTTCGGTCGGGGTCCAGTCGGAGCAGAGCGCCCCGGTATTATGTCCGAGGACGACCGGGGGGATATCGATTTCGTCCGTGGACGGATAGAACACGGGGCCCTTGTTGATTTTCCTCGGCCAGGTCCTGAATCCCATTTCCTTCATCTCCCCCTCATTTTCAGGGACGCTGATATCCTCGAACCCATCGGTGATAAGCTGGTCGGCCAGTACGGTAACTGGCGTCCTGAACCGTTCCGCAAGATAGAAAGATTCTACAATAACCGACATGGCCTCCTGGGCTGAGTTGGGGGCCAGGACGATTGTCTCGAAATTGCCGCCCTGTGTAGGATAGCGGGTCAGGTAGAATTCACCCTGACCCGGGGCCCCGGTAATACCGCTTACCGGGCCTACGCGTCCTGAATTAAGGACCACGAGGGGGATTTCGCATCCTATGGCCCAGCCGTAAGGGTCTGCGTAGAGGATAAAACCGGGGCCGGATGTGGCGGTCATCGCCTTGTAGCCGCCGAGCGCGCCCCCGATGCAGAGGTGCAGCGCGGCGCACTCGTCTTCACCCTGGATATACATGCCGCCGACCTGGGGAAGACGGAAGGACATCGCCTCGGCGAGCTCCGTTGCCGGCGTGATCGGATAGCCGGCAAAAAAACGGCACCCCGCAAGGATCGCGCCCTCCGTGATGGCAAAATTTCCTGTTTCAAGATATCTTTTCATAGCCTATTCCACTCCTTTAATTTCTATGCAAAAATCAGGGCAGTTGTAGAAGCATTTCATGCAGCCGACGCAATTCCGGGGGTTTTTGACCTCAAAGGAGCGGTACCCTTTTGCATTGAAACGGGGGCCTTGGGAGAAAACACCCATCTTGCATACCTTCATGCAGTACCCGCATTCCTTGCAGCCTTCGAAATCCAGTTCCACGTTGAATTGCCGGTAGTCGCACCATAAACACCTGTCGGATTCTTTCCGCGCCAGGTAACCGTTTAATGTTTTTTCCACGACTTCGAAATTTCCGGTCCTGGCACCGGCAGGCAGGCAGGGGATCTCTACGCGCGCTGCGGACGCCTCGGTGTAAAAGCCTATGGAGACTTCGTTTTCTTCAGGCGCAAGGGACAGGAGAAGGTTGCCGTCGCCGCCAAGAAATCTGTCTATGGATGAAGCAGCCAGCTTGCCGTGGGCGATGGCTTCGATGATCGATGCCGGGCCTTTTACCACATCCCCTCCGGCGAATATGCCGTCAACGCCGGTCGAGAGGGTGGAGCCGTCGACACCGATAAGGCCCTTGCTGTCGGGAGAGATGCCGAAGCCGGAGCCCAGCACGACATTCTGACCGATTGCCGCGATGACGTTATCGAATATTTCACTGTAGTTGAATCCGAACTTGCAAACCGGCCTCGGCCTACCGCTTTTATCGGGCGCTCCCAATTCCATGCAGTCGAAGGTAACTTTCAGGCCCCTGTCCTGTTTCTCGATCATCGAGGGCGCGGCCAGGAACTCGATCTTGACCCCCTCTTCAAGAGCGGCATCGATCTCATCAGGATATGCGGGCATCTCGTTCCTGGTCCTGCGGTAAAACATTTTGACTTCCCGCGCCCCGAGGCGGACGGCGCTGCGTGCAGCGTCGATCGCCGCGTTTCCGCCGCCGATTACCGCCACGCGCTTGCCGACAGGGAAGGGCTTGCCTGAATTCAAAGCCCCCAGAAAGTCTATGGCGCCGATGACGCCTTCAAGTCCGTCGCCGGGAATGCCCAGGGGAGCGCTCTTCTGCGCGCCGCAGGCGATATAGACGGCGTGGTAGCCTGATTGCTTCAGCTCCAGCACGGACCCCACGGGCGTGCCGGTTTTAATGTCCACCCCGAGATTTCTGATCTCGTCGATTTCCGCGCTGAGTATCTCGCGGGGAAGGCGGTATTCCGGAATGGCCCAGCGCATCATGCCGCCTGCCTCGCTCCTGCCTTCAAATACGGTTGCCCCGTGTCCTTTGAGGGCAAGATAATAGGCGGCAGTGAGACCGCCGGGACCTGCCCCGATGATTGCCGCCTTTTTGCCCGTGGCCGGCTTTTTGTTGAGGTTGTTTTTCCAGGACTCCCCGCCCTTTTCTGCGGCAGCCCTTTTCAATGCCCTGATGGCAACGGACTGATCGAATTGTCCCTTGCCGCAACCGACCTCGCAGGGTGCGAAGCAGGCATAGCCGCAGATGGATGGGAAGGGTATCGCTTCCCGGATAACAGACAGAGACTCATCAAACCTCCCTGCCGCTATCGCCCTGATATACCGTGGCACATCGATGCCGGCAGGGCATGCCCTCTGGCAGGCAGCCTGTTTTCGAGCGATTCTTAAACACGTATCACTGTGCATCTGAACTGTCCTCCATTAACAATGATTTTATTTATCAGGAAAAAATATGTATCGCAATAAGAGCAAGGAGCATGCCATACGATTTTTTCACTTTTCATCCCTCGTGGGCGCGCGCCGCTCTGTTCGCTATCATTATGAAATTCAAGATGTAATGCGTGATTTTACAGGGAACCGATCTCTCCTTTCTGTAATTTGGATCATGTTCCGGCAGGGGGAAGTGTATGTCCTGTTTTCGAACATGTCTGGATTTAGTACATACAGCTATGCTATTTTAATGCAAAAGGGGTGCATGACATTGCATCAAAAAGAGGCGGCTGAGTTTTTCAACATTCCCGAGATCATTCTCAATAACCTTCCGAGCGGCATCATCTTCTGCGACAATAATTGCATGATCACTTTTATCAACCGCACGTATGCGGAGTATCTCGGCGTGGATCAAGAAGAAGTGATCGGGAAACCCATCACGGATTACATTCCGGGGTCGCGGATACGGCATGTCCTTGAAACAAAGCAGCCCGAGCTTGGGTTTCGATGCTCTGTCGGAGAAGGGAAGGAAAAGAAAATCCTGATCGTCAACAGGATCCCGGTGCTCGGGGAGAATGGGGCCGCTCTCGGGGTGATTTCCCAATCCCTCTTCGGAGATATCGGTGAGTTGAAGGACCTCTCCGAGCGGCTCGATCTGCTGGAAAAGAAAGTAAATTCCTACAGGGAAAAGATAAAGAGCGTACTGTCTTCAAAATACTCTCTCGACGATATAAAGGGGGAAAGCACTGGTATTATCCAGGCCAAGGAACTCATCGCGAATTATGCGAAGACCGATTCTCCCGTCTTGTTACTGGGGGCCACAGGAACGGGAAAGGAATTGTTTTCACATGCCCTGCATCTGGAGAGCCGGCGCTCCAGGGGTCCTTTTGTAAGCATCAACTGCGCCGCCATTCCCCATGACCTCCTCGAGTCGGAACTCTTCGGCTATGCGCCGGGCGCTTTTACCGGGGCACAGAAAGACGGCAAGGTAGGTCAGATAGAGCTGGCTGACAAAGGCACTCTGTTCCTTGATGAGGTCGGTGACATGCCTTTGCATGCCCAGGTCAAGCTTTTGAGGGTACTGGAAGAGAAGATCGTGTACCGGCTGGGAAGCACCAATCCCAGGAGAGTTGATTTCCGGCTTACCGCTGCCACGAACCGGGACCTGAAGGCCCTTATGCGTGAAGGCAAATTCAGGGAGGAACTTTATTACAGACTCAATACAATGATTATAACGATCCCCTCTCTGTGCGACAGGATGCAGGATATCCCCGCTCTGGTCCGGCACTTTCTCGACAGGCTTGGAAAATACGACGTCTCCTGCTCCTGTAAGGCGATGGATGCATTCATTGGATACGACTGGCCGGGCAATGTCAGGGAACTGAAGAATGTGATCGAGCGCGCCGCGAGTCTTTGCAAAGGAAACATCATAGATATCTGCGATCTGCCGGCCGAGATTATCGCTGATGCTGATTGTATATCCCGTGGCAGCAGTGAATCCCGCGGGGCCCGGATATCGACCCTTGCGCATAATGAAAAGAATCTGATCCTCTCTGCGCTCAAGGAAAACAACTGGAATATGGCGAAGAGCGCGAAGCTGCTCGGGATATCGAGGGCGACTTTGTACGAGAAGACGAAGAAATACAAGCTATCCAGAGGGTGAGATATCATCACCACGAAGGCAGATCCTCGTGGGGTTTCTCAAAGACCTTGCCTTCTTTTCTAAAGCTCTCGTTCTATGGTTTTGCAGGCGAGGGCAGCTTTATCAGAAAGGCCGCCAGTTCCTCCCCGAACTCGCGGTAAACCCTTCTGGTAAAATGGAGGTCGTCCACATACTCATCCTCCACGCCTTCGTAAGCGAGGATAAACTTCCTGAAACTGTGTACCGGGATGTGCGCATCTCCGGCAACCTTTTCGATTATCCTGTTGTAGCGCAGGATGCGCTTGTTCCAGTCCGCATCGATGGTGAGGAGCCTCTCCGAAACAGGAGGGATATCTGAAAAGACGATTATCGCGGAGGTCCCGGCGAGGAGTATGCCGGTGATTTTCCGGAGGTTTTTTTCAAATGGTCCGGGCTTGATATACGGTTGTTCCTCCTCATTCAGTATGAGATCCCGGTGCCCTGCGTAGAAATGAATAATATCCTGTCCCTCCAGCGGCCATTCAGCTATTGACTGCAATATTTCATCGGTGCGTCCTGCATCGTAAGGGAGTTTGCTTACGTGCGCAGCGCCTTTCAGGGAATTTTTCACAAAGGGATAAAACAGCCGGGTGTGGGAGCTCCCGGCAAGCAGTATCTTTACGGTTTTTTCTGGGTCTGGTTTCCGGGGCATGGTTTATCGTGAATACAGTTGGTATCCGGTTACTGCCTCTGTCGTGCAGCCAGCTTGTTGAGCGCGGTTATATATGCCTTTGCTGCGGCAACGATAATGTCGGTATCCGCCCCTTTGCCTTTTACGGTCTTGCCGTCTTCTTCAAGGGTAACGATGACCTCGCCGAGCGCATCGGTCCCGCCGGTGATGCCTTTGACCTCAAACTTGAGGAGATTGCTCTTCGTCCGGGTAACAGCGGAGATAGCCTTGTACACCGCATCGACAGGGCCGTCCCCATGCTCCACCCTGTCGACGGCAGCGCCGTTAACTTTCAGCTTGAGCGCGGCAGTCGGCCTGGTGCTTATCCCGCTCGATATCGACAGGTCCATGAGACTGTAGACTTCGGGGATCTTCGACACCTCCTCGGAAACCAGCGCTTCTATGTCCTCATCGAAGATATCTTTTTTCTGGTCTGCAAGGCGCTTGAATTTTTTAAACGCCGTCTCTATTTCCTCAGGGCTGAGTTCATAGCCGAGCTCCTTGAGCCTTGCCTTGAAAGCGTGCCTGCCGGAATGCTTTCCGAGCACAAGTTCCGTCTGTTGAAGCCCGATGTCTTCAGGGCGGATTATCTCGTAGGTCATCTTTTCTTTGAGGAGCCCGTCCTGGTGTATGCCTGATTCATGCGCGAAGGCGTTTGCCCCGACTATGGCCTTGTTGGGCTGTACCTGTATCCCGGTTATCCGTGTGACGAGCCTGCTCGCACGGATGATCTCCCTTGTGTTTATGTTCGTCCCGGCATTATAGAAGTCTTTGCGGGTATGGAGGTTCATTACAACTTCCTCAAGCGAGCAATTGCCCGCGCGCTCACCTATGCCGTTAATGGTGCACTCGACCTGCCCGGCGCCGTTTATGACAGCGGCAAGGGAATTGGCAACAGCAAGCCCGAGATCATTATGGCAGTGTACGGAGATCACCGCTCTATCACCTATCCTTTCCTTGACGGCCTTTATCATTGCGCCGAATTCGATGGGGGTGGTATATCCGACCGTATCCGGGATGTTCACGGTTGAGGCCCCCGCCCCTACTACCGCTTCGACGACATCAAGGAGATAGGGGATTTCGGTTCTTGTCGCGTCCATGGGAGAAAACTCCACGTCCTCCACAAGGCTTCCGGCGAGCTTTACCATCTCTACGGACCTCTTGAGGGCTTCCTCACGGCTCACTCTGAACTGGTATTTAAGATGTATATCGGATGTGGAGTGGAAGGTGTGTATCCGCCTTTGCGGCGCATCCTTTATCGCCTCCCATGCCCTTTTGATGTCTTCTTCCCTGGCCCTTGCAAGCCCGGCAACAGTGGCGCCGGTGACTTCGCCGGCTATTCTTTTGACCGCTTCGAAATCCCCCGGCGAGGCGATAGGGAATCCGGCCTCGATGATATCGACTCCCAGTTTTACGAGTTGTTTGGCCAGTTGTATCTTTTCATCCACATTCATGGATGCGCCGGGTGATTGCTCGCCGTCTCTCAGTGTCGTATCGAATATTTTAATGATTCTCATCTTTTACCTCTCTGTGCTCCGCAGGCTTTCCCTCAGATAGCGCCTGTTCCGCCTGCTTCAGCCTTCCTCTTTTGATAAGGATAAATATATTTTCAATTATACCCCAACTGAGGTATGCCATTGCAAAGATGAAGATCGCGGTGGACGGGTGTATGAATAGGATAAAGAGGATTAAAACAAATACGATCAAGACCCAGAAGGGCTTCTTTTCCCTGAAGTCTATCTCCTTCAACCCGTGGTACTTCAGAGTGCTGACCATCAAAAGGGCAAGCAGGATGGTGATTACCAGGAAGAAAACATTTTTTCCGGGAAGGCCCGTCCAGAACTCGTAATAGTAGATAACGATTGAGGCCAGGACAGTGGCCGCCCCGGGTATGGGCATCCCCTTGAAGGCCTTTGAGCCCGGTGTCCCTGTCTGTATATTGAAACGGGCAAGCCTCAGGGCGCCGCATGCAACGAAAAGAAACGCCGCTGCCCACCCCAGCCTGCCGAAGGGCACAAGGGACCATTTATAAATCATTACCGAGGGCGCAACGCCGAAGGCCACGAGGTCTGAGAGGGAATCCAGCTCTATTCCGAAGCGTGTGGAGGTATTGGTAAGCCGCGCAATCCAGCCGTCGAGGCCGTCAAAAATATTTGCCAGGATGATCGCCCATGCCGCGTAAAGGAAGTTCCCGTTTATCGCCGAAAGGATCGCATAGAAACCGGCGAACATACCGCAAAGGGTAATGGTGTTCGGCAGCAGGTATACACCCTTTTTCGGTTTTCTGCCGGAATCCTTCTTCCTGTCGGGGTCTCTTTTTTTAAATGCCACGGTTTTAAACAAATTCTAAAGCCTGATATCTAAATCCTAAACAAGAATCGGGTACCAAAAGCCAAACTCAAAATAGTTTCGCTTATTTGAATTTTGAATTTCGCTATTGTTTAAGATTTAGCATTTCGAATTTAGAATTTCTCCTTGTTTATTCTCCCCAGTATGGTTTCTCCAGCCTTAACCTTATCGCCTAATTTTACTTTAATTTCCGTTTTTTCAGGAAGGTAAATATCGAGCCGGGAGCTGAATTTTATGACCCCGTAACGCTCGCCTTTTTTCAATACATCCCCCGGTTTCGCACGGCATACCGCCCGCCGCGCGACGGCCCCCGCAACCTGGCGGACCAGTACTCTATAATAATCACTTTTCAGGAGCATGGCAATATTTTCATTCTTGAGGGACGCCTCCGGCTTGAAGGCCGACAGGAATTTGCCCGGCGTATGGACAACGGATTCCACTGTCCCGTCACAGGGCGCCCTGTTGACATGGACGTTGAGCGGCGACATGAAGATGCTTATTTCAATGGCGCTGCTTTCCAGGTAATGCTCTTCAACGATATTCTGTATCTGGATAACACGTCCGTCGGCGGGAGATACAAAGATATTATCTCCTTCGGGGGTTGTCCTTTCGGGATCCCTGAAGAAGAATGCCATGAAGAGGGTGAGTATAAAGGGGATTGCCGTTACCCATATCCCGCCTGTCAGGAACGCAATAATGGTTATGGCTGCAAAAGAGGCGATAAACGGATAGCCCTCGGGTGCGAATTTTATCATAGTTACAGACCATAAGTAACGAGTAACAAGTTGCGGGTGACGAGTAAAGACTTGCCGGATTTATCGTCTTTCAACTCGTTACTTGTTGCTTGTAACTCGTTACTGTTGTTTACGCTTTCGATTTGTCCACCAATTTGCCTTTTTTGAGCCACGGCATCATCGCCCGCAGTTTTGCGCCGACCTTCTCTATCGGGTGCTCTTCGCCTTTTCTTGTCAGGGCATTGAATACAGGTTTGTTGGCCCTGCATTCCAGGAGCCACTCCCGCGCGAATTCCCCGTCCTGTATCTCCTGCAGGATCTTTTTCATCTCTTTCTTGGTCTTGTCGGTAACGATGCGCGGGCCCCTTGTAAGGTCTCCGTACTGGGCGGTATTGCTGATGGAGTAACGCATGTTGGATATGCCCCCTTCATAGAGGAGGTCAACGATAAGCTTTACTTCGTGCATGCATTCGAAATACGCCATTTCGGGCGCATACCCCGCCTCTGTCAGGGTTTCAAAGCCTGCCTGGATCAGCGCTGTAAGACCGCCGCAGAGGACTACCTGCTCGCCGAAGAGGTCTGTTTCCGTCTCCTCTTTAAAGGTGGTCTCTATAATGCCCGCCCTGCCGCCCCCGATAGCCGAGGCATAAGCGAGGGCGACATCTTTCGTGTTTCCGGACGGGTCCTGATGTATCGCTATCAGGCACGGCACACCGCTGCCCTTGGTATACTCCGACCTTACGAGATGTCCCGGGCCCTTTGGCGCGGCCATGAATACATTGGTATCCGCAGGCGGCACTATCTGGCCGAAATGGATGTTGAAACCGTGCGCGAAAGTAAGATACGCTCCCTTCTTCATATTCGGTGCAATTTCAGATTTATAGACATCCGCCTGGAATTCATCGGGCAGAAGAATCATTATTACATCCGCCATCCCGGCTGCCTCCGGGGGGGGCATTACCTTAAAGCCCGCTGCCGCCGCCTTATCCCAACTCGAACCCTTCCTGATGCCTATGGTTACGTCCATCCCGCTGTCCTTGAGGTTATTTGCATGGGCATGCCCCTGGCTTCCGTATCCCATTACGACGATCTTTTTCCCTTTCAGGATGTCCAGATTGGCATCCTTGTCATAATAAATATTTATCATTCCTTCCTCCTGCTTTCTACAACTTTCCCAAAGGGTTAATCCTGTTATATTACATGTTTTTCAAAATATTTTCCCGAAAAGAGGGCATATTCGCGCTGTTTGCGGTGCGGGAGGGCCGACAAACATCAATCTTTCAGCATCTCTTCGATCGTGATTGCGACCGACTCGGCGAGGGCCGTTAAATCATAGCCGCCTTCAAGGGCGAAAATGAAAGGTACGTTTGCATGGGACGAGAGAGTCCCGGATACGACAGAGCGTATCCCCTTGTTCGTGACCCGTATGCCTGAAAGCGGGTCATGCGCATGGATATCGTAGCCCGCGGATACAAAGACAATATCCGGGCCGAATTTCCTTACAAGGTCCGGAAGTATCCCGTTGTAAACGGATGAGTATTCTTTATCCCCGGATCCTGCTTCCATGGGGACATTGAACGTAAAGCCCTCTCCCTTGCCCTTGCCTTTCTCAAGCTCGCTTCCTGTGCCGGGGTAGTGGGGATACTGATGCGTGCTGAAATAAAATACGGCATCGTCCTCTTCAAACACATGCTGGGTGCCGTTTCCATGGTGGACATCGAAGTCGATAATGAAAACTTTCCTGTATCCGGCCTTCTGCGCATACCGCGCGCCGATCGCGACATTGTTGAATATACAGAAGCCCATCGCCCTGTTCGCCTCGGCGTGATGCCCCGGCGGTCTCACCGCGCAGAAAGCATTGTGTATCCCGCCGCTCTTGCACCTTTCCACAGCCTCGATCACCGCCCCGGCAGCGTATAATGCCGCCTCAAGGCTGTCTTTTGATGCATAGGTGTCGGGATCAAGGTATCCTGCGCCGAAATTCCTGACCATTTTTATATACCCGGCAGTGTGCACGAGCTCTATATCGCCGAAATCAGCCGGGCGGGGTTTTATATGCATAAGGCTTTTCCATAAGGAAGAGCTTTCAAGATTCCTGATAATGGAGAGCAATCTCTCTTTTGTTTCTGGGTGCCCCGGGGGGGTCTCATGCTTGAGAAAGATATCATCATAGAGAAAGCCGACTTTTTTCATACGTTATTATACCTTATAAGGCAGTTGATGAAAACATGCACGAGGGGCGGGGAGGCGGGGGGATAAAGTGCTTTTCGGAATATGCCGGTATAATTTAATATAATTGAGATATGGACGTAAGCGCTGCTGCAATCCCCGGGAGGAGCTATGGACAAACAGGCAAGCAAGGAATTTCCGGAAGAGATGAAAAAGGTCCTGCGGGACACGTTTAAACAGCTCAGGGACAAGGTGCTGATAGAGGTGTTTACCGGCAAGGAGAGCACCCGGTATACAGAGGCCGCCACCGAAATAATAAAGGTCTTTTCCGAACTTACCGAAGAAATAGAGCCGAAGTTTTATGCGCTGGACAGCGCTGAGGCAAAACAGAGGGGCATTACAAGGTCGCCCGCTATTCTCATAAGCCCTGACAAATACAGGATACGTTACATCGGGGCGCCGCTCGGGGAGGAGGCGCGTACCCTGATAATGGCCATCGTGATAGCCTCGACCAGCGGCTCAATCCTCTCGGATGCGGCACTGGGAAGACTTTTTGAGCTGAAAGATCCGCGCCGTATCCAGGTTTTCGTAACGCCGACCTGCCCTTATTGTCCGCAGCAGGCTTTGAATGCGATCTCCGCGGCAGTCGCGCTGCCCGGGCTGATAACAGCGGAAACGATCGAGATGTATGAGAACAGGGATTTTATCGACAAATACCATATAGTGACCGTCCCGTTTACCGTCATAAACGAGGTCCCTATCGGCGCCGGTGTCAGGCCCGGTGAACTCTTTGCAGAGGAAGTGCTCACGCTTGCCCCCGCCGACAGGGTATCCGCTCCGTTGTCGGGAGATATCGTCGAACTGGATATGGTGATCATCGGCGGCGGTCCCGCGGGGCTCACAGCGGGGCTGTATGCCGGAAGGAGCGGCCTGAAGAATGTGGTCCTGGAAAAAGCGACTGTCGGGGGACAGGTGCTTATAACCCCTGTTGTTGAAAACTATCCGGGTTTCAGCCGGATAGCCGGGAAGGCCCTTGTGGATATCATGTACCAGCAGGCGCTCCAGTATACCCGGATTTCCGAGGGTGAGGACGTTATCGATATAAAAAAGAGTGATGATATATTCGAATTGAAGACAAACAGGAGAACATACAGGGCAAAGGGCATTATTATTGCCACAGGCGCCGGGCACAGGGAGTTGAAGATACCGGGTGAAAGGACTTTTTACGGAAGGGGAGTGAGTTACTGCGCCACCTGCGACGGGTATTTTTTCAAAGACGGCAGAAAAGTGGTCGTTGTCGGCGGCGGGAATACTGCTGTTACCGAGGCCCTCTACCTGCACAGCATCGGCGCCGATGTCTCCCTGGTGCACAGGAAGGATACCTTAAGGGCTGAAGCGTTTCTCAGGAAGAGCCTGGAGGACAGGAATGTCCCTGTATTATGGAACAGCGTAATAAAGGAAATAAACGGCGATGATACCGTCAACAGGATAAAGCTCCAGAACCTGAAAGACAAGTCGATAAAAGAGGCGGACGTCGAGGGCGTTTTTATTGCCGTCGGTTATACGCCGAATAACGATATCGCAAAAATGCTCGGTCTCAAACTCGACAGGGGAGGTTATATCAAAGCGGACGGCAAGCAGAGGACGTCCGTGAGAATGGTATATGCCGCTGGAGACGTGACGGGCGGTATCAAGCAGATAGCGACCGCTGTGGGGCAGGGGGCTGTCGCGGCCATTACAGCCTTTGAGGACCTTGAGAGCCCGTACTGGAAGAAAAAGGAATAGTTACATAAGTGAAAGTGAGTAAGGGGACTGTCCCCAGCGCACGTGATACAATAATGGAGGGGCAATTTATGAAATCAACAAGAGGAGGAACTATGGTTACCGGTAAGGACGATCTCATCCCGGCCATGATAGAGGCTTATATGATGGAAAAGGGAATCAATCAGTTTTACACTGAGCTGTCAGTCAAAGCCCATAGCTATGAGGCGAGAAAGGCTTTCAGCGAGCTTGCCCGGTGGGAGGCCGAGCACATGCGGTACATGCAGCACCTCTATCAGGCGTTCACTGATGAGAGGGAGATGCTCTCTTTTAACGAGTTTGCAACAAGGGCGAAACCCGATACCGCAGAAGGCGGAATGCCGATGAAGGAGCTTGAGGAGAGCATTGAGGAGTATGCGTTTCTTGATGATATCGGTGCAATTATGTTCGCGCTCAAGGTTGAGGGCAACGAATACAATCTTTACAAAAAGCTCTCATCCCAGGCGCAGGATACGAATGCAAAGGTCCTTTTTGAAGAGCTCATGGGCTGGGAGCAAAAGCACATTGAATACCTTATGGGCCTGAAACAGAAGATTGAGGGGTCTTTGAGAAGGGCATAGGCTCACGTGCTTACAAGAAAACGGGTAAAACAGATAAGGCGCCATAGTATGATTTAAATCATGGTTCCCCTATTTTGCTTCTATTATTATGGAATCAGGACAAACACCGTACACAGCGGAATTTGATTTTGAGAGTAAACATACAGGAGGCTGATATGCTTGATAAGACAAAGGTTGAAGAGGTGATCAACAGGATAAGACCCGCGCTTCAAAGGGACAGGGGAGATGTTGAGCTGGTCGAAGTTACGGATGATAACGTGGTGAAGGTCAGACTCAGAGGGGCCTGCGGCACCTGTCCGATGTCCATGATGACCCTGAAGGGCGGGATCGAAGCAGAGATGAAGAGGAGCATCCCCGAAGTAAAGTCCGTGGAGGCTGTTTAACCGAAAGCCCTGCCCCCTGTTGCATAAATGTTAAATGGGACGGTTCTATTTATTTCTTTTCCTATCCTTTTGAGCACACTTCCTTGTTTCACGATTTAAATACTATTTAAATAGAACCGTCCCATTTATTTATTGATGATCGAGCACTCGGATAATATACTTCTTTCAAAAATATAATTGCAATTATAAAAACTATTCTCCGTGACGCCATACAATTGGATCGGAATTCAAGCTCTTTGTTGCCACTGCAATAAAGAAATACCATTATGACGGGTTAGGACAGATCGGTAAGTGTAGGCGGGATTTAAAAAGAGCCGAATACGGGAATGGAGGAACCGAATATGGGAAGAACGGCTCCCATCAGTGCACAGCAATGCATAGACCCTTCCTTCTGAAGACGAAGCCGCCCATATCGTGAG
>JAMCVZ010000028.1 GCA_023476565.1 Nitrospirota bacterium | reverse complement strand
TTGGCTTTTGAAGCTCCCGGTGCTCCGCACTGGCCCGTTCGACTTGCATGTGTTAAGCACGCCGCCAGCGTTCGTTCTGAGCCAGGATCAAACTCTCAAAAGTTTTTTCCCTCTATACTCAAAATTCAAAAGCTTGGCACAAAAAAGTTTGTAGTTTAGTTTACCACGCACATATTTAGTAGTTTTCAAAGAGCGAGTTTTCATACTAGCCTATTTCCGGGATTTTTGTCAAGCGTACACCTGTAAAAATGATAGCAGGAAAATGTGAAATAAAACAGATCCGGCATATCGCTTTTCAGAAATTAAACCGACCAGTATATTCCGGTTTATCACGCCTGCGGCAGGGCCTTCAAGGTCTCTCCAGGGAATTAATTAATCCTTTTTTGTGCCGCTAAATGTTAAAATAAACAAACTTTTTCCGGAGGTATGTATATGTTGAATATGAAACATGTAGAGCCGGTAAGGCTTTCACTTAATACACGGTTTAAATTCAAGTGCTATAAAGGCATAGGCTGCTTTACGAAATGCTGCAGCAATATCGATATCATGCTGACTCCCTACGACATCGTCAGGCTGAAGACGAGAATGGGCATATCATCAGGCGAGTTTCTGAACAATTACACGTACATTCATATCGATGAGAAGGCGACCCATCCTTTTGTATTTCTGAAAATGAACGAGGATGCCGGGAGGGAATGCCCTTTCGTAACCGCAGACGGCTGTACCATATACATGGACAGGCCTGCAAACTGCAGATATTATCCGGTGGGGCAGGCATCGCTTAAAAAAGCGGATGAGAAGACAAACGAGACCGTTACCGAGGAATTTTATTTCTTTGTGAAGGAAGAGCATTGTCTCGGCTTTAAGGAAGACAGTGAATGGACAATCAAGAGCTGGAGAGATGACCAGGGGGTCGATATATACGATGACATGAACAGGGGATGGAAAGAGATTCTCTTCCGGAGAAACCTTCCCGGTCACGAGCTTGATGAAAAGAAACAGAAAGCTTTTTACATGGCCTGCTATGATGTGGACAGGTTCAGAAGATTCGTTTTTGAGACCAAATTTCTCGAGGCATTCGATGTCGATGGAAAAAGAGTGGAGAAGATGAAGGCCGATGATACCGAAATGATGAAATTCGGCTTCGACTACACCAAGTTCATCCTTATGATGGAGGAGACGCTGAAGAAAAAAGCGTAGCGCGGAAGGAGGGAAACAGAAAGCCAAAATGCAATAATTGAGGTATTCAATATGTGAGGTCTGAGATATCGTTCTTGCATAATTCTTAGCTACCCACATATTTCGCCTTCAACTGCCCGCAGGCGGCAAGGATGTCCTGCCCCTTGCTCTTTCTGATAAGCGCGGTGATATTGCCGCTGATAAGAATATCCTGGAACTCCAGCACCCTCTTGTCATCGGGTCTTCTGAATTCCTCCCCCGGGTGAGGATTGAAGGGAATGAGATTCACCTTTGAGGGAATCCCCTTCAGCAACTTTATCAATCTTTTCGCATCCTCATGCGTATCGTTGACACCTTCGAGCAGCACATATTCAAAGGTTATCCTCCTCCGCGCGGGGAGGGGAAACCGGCGGCAGGCGTCAAGCAGTACCTTGAGCGGATAGGCCCTGTTCACCGGCATTATGTAATCCCTTACTTCATCAGTTGTTGCATTGAGGGATATTGCAAGATTCACCATCGGCGCTTTTTCTGCAAGCTCAAGGATTTTCGGAGCGATACCTGATGTGGAGAGCGTAATCCTCTTCGGAGATATTTTCATCAGTTCCGTTATCCTCCACAGGGCTTCCACCACATTCTCAAAATTCGCGAGGGGCTCTCCCATGCCCATAAATACGATATTCGTAATCTGTCCCGGAGCGATGAGCCTGCTTACCGGGATTATCTGATCGGCAATTTCATGCGCCTTAAGGTTTCGTTTTAATCCCTTTGTCCCGGTAAGGCAGAACCTGCAGCCCATGGCGCAGCCCACCTGCGAGGAAATACAGAGCGTCAGCCGGTTCTCGTCGGGGATAAGGACGCTCTCTATGCTTTCTCCATCCTCAAGCCCGAAGAGGAACTTCTCCGTCCCGTCCTTTGAGGTCTGCCTGTCGAGCAGTTCAAGATTGCTTATGTAAGCTTTTTGAGAAAGCTTTTCCCTGAGGTCTTTTGAGAGCTCGGTTATCTCCGGAATTGATTGGACACGCTTCTCGTATATCCAGTGGAGAAGCTGTTTTGCCCTGAATACAGGAAGGCCGGACCCGCGGATGAAAGTTTCCAGCTCCTGTCTTGAAAGGGCTTTGAGGTTTGTTTTCGATGCCATCTCTAATTATAACACTTCAAGATATCCGCTCTCCGGCAGAGCTGCTGAGATGCTCATCACGCATACGCATTTTCCAGAATGGCAACTACGTCATCAACAGTGAGTCTCACAGTGTAAAGGAATATGACATTCACACGCAGGATGAGGGAGGGAACTGAAGGACATAAAAAAAGGGGGACTCGCGTTCCCCCTTTTGTAAAGAGGAGCTTATGTTCCCATTTCCCAGCTTTGCAGATATTTCTTTTGCTCGGGAGTAAGTTTATCGATATTTATTCCCATCGCCTTTAATTTCAGGCGGGCTATCTCTTTGTCGATCTTCTCGGGAACACTGTATACCTTCTTTTCAAGCTTCCTGGCGTTTTTCACCATAAACTCGGCGCATAACGCCTGGTTCGCAAAGCTCATGTCCATAACCGCTGACGGATGCCCTTCTGCAGCGGCAAGATTGATAAGCCTCCCCTCGCCGAGGAGGTAAATTCTCCTTCCGTTTCTGAGTGTGAACTCTTCCACGAAATCCCTTATTATCCTCCGTGCCTTGGACATTTTCCTGAGATTTTCAATATCGATTTCCACATTGAAGTGGCCTGTGTTGCAGACAATAGCGCCGTCTTTCATTACCTGGAAGCAGGATTTCGAAATCACATTGATATCGCCTGTCGCGGTTACAAATATATCCCCGATCCTCGCTGCTTCTACCATAGGCATCAATTCAAATCCGTCCATGGTCGCTTCAAGGGCCTTCAGCGGATCGATCTCGGTAACGATAACCCGTGCGCCCATCCCCTTTGCCCTCATGGCAACGCCCCTGCCGCACCAGCCGTATCCGGCCACTACGAAAACAGAGCCCGCAATCAGTCGGTTCGTGGCCCTGATAATGCCGTCCATGGTGCTCTGCCCTGTACCGTAACGGTTGTCGAAAAGGTGTTTGGTATAAGCATCGTTAACCGCTATGATAGGGTATTGAAGGGCTCCGTCCGCAGCCATAGCCTTGAGCCTTATGACTCCTGTAGTCGTTTCCTCTGTTCCGCCGATCACGCCCTTAAGCAGGTCCTTTGCATCCTTATGGAGCGTTGAGACAACATCCGCCCCGTCGTCCATGGTTACCTGGGGCTTTATGGACAGGGCATCCTTGATATGCCTGTAGTAAGTCTTTGTATCTTCCCCTTTAATGGCGAAGACGGCAATGCCGGAATTCTTCACAAGGGATGCAGCCACATCATCCTGCGTGCTCAGAGGATTGGATGCGCACAGCGCAGCTTCTGCGCCCCCTGCTTTAAGGGTTTCCATGAGGCTGGCGGTTTCAGTGGTTACATGAAGACATGCAACGACCCTTATCCCCTTAAGAGGCTTTTCCCTGCTGAACCTTTCGGTGATACTTTTTAAAACAGGCATTTCCTGGGCAGCCCATTCTATTCTCAGCTTCCCTTTCTTCGCGAGTCCGACATCTTTCACATCATGCTTTACCATTCATCCTCCAGATTCTTTAGTGTAAGTGTCAGTGGTCAGTGTCAGAAAGATACTAAACTGACACTAAACACTGATGCTCGTAACTTTTTATATTCCAGCCTGTTTCTTCAATGCCTCTGCCATATCGGTGCGCTCCCAGGTGAACCCGTTCTCGTTTCTTCCGAAATGGCCGTATGCCGCTGTCTGTCTGTAGACGGGTTTTCTTAAATCGAGTTTCTGTATGATGCCTTTGGGTGTCATATCAAAGTTTTTCACGATCAGCTTTGATATCTTCTCCTCGTCTATTTTTCCTGTCCCGAAGGTGTCGACAAAGACGGATACGGGCTGGGGCACACCGATTGCGTAGGCAAGCTGTATCTCACAGCGACCGGCTATTCCCGATGCCACAATGTTTTTGGCAATGTACCTCGCCATGTATGATGCCGATCTGTCGACCTTTGAGGGGTCCTTCCCAGAGAAGCACCCGCCGCCGTGGCTCCCGACACCGCCGTAGGTATCGACGATGATTTTCCTGCCGGTAAGCCCTGTATCTCCCTGCGGACCGCCGATAACAAACCGGCCTGTCGGGTTGATGTGATAGACAACGCTTTCCTCATCGAGCAGTTCCGAAGGCACTACCGGCTTGATGACTTTCTCGATGATGTCCTCCCTCATCTCCTTCAGGGTTACATCAGGGCTGTGCTGCGAAGAGATGACAATGGTGCGTACCTTGTACGGCCTGCCATCTTTATATTCAATGGAAACCTGCGACTTTCCGTCAGGGCGGAGATAGCTGAGGACATCTTTTTTTCTTACTTCCGTCAGCTTCCGTGTAAGCTTGTGAGCAAGCATAATAGTCATCGGCATTAATTCAGGGGTTTCATCGCACGCGAACCCGAACATCAGGCCCTGGTCTCCCGCTCCCCCGGTATCGACGCCCATGGCAATATCGGCAGACTGCTTATCTATGGATGTAATGACCGCGCAGGTTTCATAATCAAACCCGTATTTGGCCCTCGTATAACCGATATCCCTGATGGTCTCCCTTACGATATCGGGAATATGGACATAGCAGTTCGTAGTTATCTCGCCTGCAACAAACGCCATGCCTGTTGTGACGAGGCATTCACAGGCTACTCTTGCCATAGGGTCCTGACCTATGATCGCATCCAGTATCGCATCGGATATCTGATCCGCAATTTTGTCGGGATGTCCTTCTGTAACCGACTCAGAAGTAAATAAAAAATCTCTACCATTCGCCATGGTGCACCTCCATATTTTTTAGTGACAAGTCAGAAGTAACGAGTAACAAGTTTAGTAAATTCTTTTTAAAGCCCTAAAACCCGTTACTTGTCACTCGTTACTGTTTTATTAGTTCTTCCGCTATCTGGACTGCATTCAATGCCGCGCCCTTCCTCAGGTTGTCGGATACAATCCACATATTTATCCCGTATGCAACGGTTTCATCCTCGCGGATTCTTCCCACATATACGTCGTCTTTTCCCGCAACCTGTACGGGAAGCGGGTATGCGTTCTTCTCCGGGGCATCGAAAATCGTAATCCCGGGGGCTTTTGAAAGAAGCATGCGCACCTCATTCGGCGTCAGCTTTTTCTCGGTCTCGATATTCAGCGATTCGGAATGCCCTCTGAAAACAGGCACTCTCACCGCTGTGGCCGTAACACGAAAGGAATTGTCTCCCATAATCTTCCTGGTCTCGTCGACCATTTTCATCTCTTCTTTTGTATAGCCGTTCTCGAGGAATTTATCAATATGCGGCAATACATTGAAAGCTATCTGATGAGGATAGATATTACATTTGACTTCCCTGAAGTTCAGAAGATCCGTTGTCTGCTGCAGGAGTTCATCCATAGCCTTCTTGCCGGTCCCCGAAACCGCCTGGAACGTGGTCACGACAACCCTCTTTATCTTTGCCGCATCGTGTATCGGCTTCAAGACCACAACCATCTGTATGGTTGAGCAATTCGGATTCGCAATAATGCCCTTGTGCCGTTTCAGGTCAAGGGCATTGACTTCAGGCACGACGAGGGGGACTTCCGGGTCCATCCTCCACTGGCTTGAATTGTCCACCACAACGCAGTTTGATTGTGCCGCAACCGGGGCCCATATCTTCGATCTTTCTGCACCGGCTGAGAACAAGGCAATATCGATACCTTTAAATGAATCCTCCTTAAGGGTCTCAACAGGCAGCTCACTGCCCTCGAATTCAAAGGTCTTCCCCTCAGACCGCTCGGATGCAAAAAGCCTTAATGTATCCACCGGGAACTCTCTTTCTTCCAGCACGGCAATCATCTCATTGCCGGCTGCGCCGGTTGCGCCTACAACGGCCACGACGTATTTATTTTTTTTCTTCAGCATAGTTTATATCGTTATTGCTCCACCAGGATGCGAAGCATACGCCTGAGCGGCTCAGCCGCGCCCCATAGGAGCTGGTCGCCGCAGGTGAAGGCGGCCAGGAACTGCGGCCCCATGTTCATCGTGCGCAGGCGGCCGACAGGCACGGTGAGGGCGCCGGTCACCGCTGCCGGAGTGAGCTCGCGCATGGAAATCTCGCGCTGATTGGGAATCACCTTCACCCATTTGTTGTGGCCGGCAATCATTTCATGGATCTCGTCCAGCGGCACGTCTTTAGTGAGCTTGATGGTAAGCGCCTGGCTGTGGCAGCGCATGGAGCCGACACGCACACAGATACCGTCTATGATAACAGGGTTCGCCTCGCGGCCGAGAATCTTGTTGGTTTCGGCCTGGCCTTTCCACTCCTCGCGGCTCTGGCCGTTCTCCAATTGCTTGTCGATCCAGGGGATAAGCGAGCAGGCCAGCGGCGCGCCGAAGAACTCTTTGGGATAATCACCGGAGCGGACATGCTCGGCCACTTTATGGTCAATCTCCAGGATTGCGCTTGAAGGGTCATCCAGCAGATCCTTCACCGAGCCATGAGCGGAGCCCATCTGTTTGAGCAGCTCGCGCATATTGTTGGCGCCGGCGCCGGAGGCCGCCTGATAGGTCATGGCGCTCATCCATTCCACCAGTCCGCGCTCGTAAAGCCCGCCCAGGGCGATAAGCATGAGGGACACCGTGCAGTTGCCGCCGATGTAGTTCCTGGTTCCCTTTGCCAGTCCATTCTTGATTCCCTCGAGGTTGACCGGGTCGAGGATTATAATAGAGTCTTTCTCCATGCGGAGCGTGGATGCCGCATCGATCCAGTAGCCCTTCCAACCCGCGGCGCGCAGCTTGGGGTAAATGGCGCCCGTGTATTCGCCGCCCTGGCAGGAAACGATGGTATCCATCGCTTTCAGGTCGTCTATGTTTTTGGCATCCTTGAGTGAAGGGACGTCCTTGCCGATGTCCGGCGCCTTTCCGCCGACCTTCGAGGTTGTGAAAAATACCGGCTCGACGAAAGCGAAATCTTTTTCTTCGCGCATGCGGCCCATGAGCACCGAGCCTACCATGCCGCGCCATCCTATGAAACCAACCCGCATCATTTCCTACTCCCTAAAGATATTCTCATTTTTTAATTTTTCTCTTTTATCCTTGATTTCTATCCGTGTCTGTCGTGGTTTATTCCTGCAAATTTAAACCAGCCCCGCTACCAAATCCCCGATCTCGGTGGTTGTATACCCCATTTTCCCTGCGGCCTGGCTTTTCATCTTGCGCATTACTGCAATCATGGCCGTCTCGATCGCCTGTGATGCCTCTGTTTCGCCGAGCGCATCGAGCATCATCATTGCAGCGCCGATCGCCGCCATGGGGTTGATCACGTTCCGGCCGGCATACTTCGGCGCACTGCCGCCCATCGGCTCGAACATCGAAACGCCCGCGGGGTTGATGTTCCCGCCGGAAGCTACGCCCAGGCCGCCCTGGATCATGGCGCCGAGGTCGGTGATGATGTCGCCGAAAAGGTTTTCCGTGACGGCCACGTCGAACCATTCGGGGTTCTTCACGAGCCACATGTTCGCAGCATCGACGTGGTTGTAGTCGCGCTTGAGCTCCGGGTACTGTTTCGAGCCCATCTCTTCAAAAGCGCGGTACCAGAGGTCCCCGCAATGGGTGAGCACGTTCCGCTTGTGGATGAGCGTGATCGGTTTTGCAGCGTACTTCGGGTCCTTTGTGTTGCGTTTCTTCTTCAGCTCGAACGCATACTTCAGACAGCGGTCCACCGTGCGGCGATCGTACACCATCAGTTGCGTGGCGATCTCCTCGGTCGTGCCTGCACGCGTCGCCCCGCCATGTCCCGTGTAGATGCCGCCCGTGTTCTCGCGGATAACCACAAAATCGATATGCTCGGGTCCCTTGTCCTTGAGCGGGGTCTCCACATTGGGATAGAGCTTGACCGGCCGGAGATTGATGTACTGATCAAGGGCAAAGCGTATCTTAAGGAGAATTCCTGTTTCGAGGATGCCGGGTTTTACGTCGGGATGTCCGATAGCGCCCAGAAACATGGCGTCGAACTTCCTGAACTCGTCGATCGCGCTGTCGGGGAGCGTCTCTCCGGTCCTTAGGTAGCGTTCGCCGCCAAAGTCGAACTTCCTGAACTCGAGCTTGAATCCGAACTTTGCCGAAGCGGTGTTAAGGATCTTGATACCCTCCGCCACTACCTCCGGGCCTGTACCATCCCCCGGTATGACTGCTATATTATAAGTCCTGCTCATGCTGCTGCTCCCTTCACTCTCTTTTTTATCCACTCGATCAATCCGCCGGCTGTAATCAGTTCCTGCATAAACGGAGGGATCGGATTCGCGGCATACTGTTCGCCTGTCGTGATGTTTTTTATAGTGCCTTTATCGGCGTCGATCTCGATGGTGTCACCCTCTTTGATTTTTGCCGATGCTTCTTCGGATTCGAATATGGGGAGGCCGATATTGAATGAATTGCGGTAAAAGATCCTCGCAAAGCTTTTTGCGACCACCGCCTGGATACCTGCGGCCTGCAGCGCGACAGGCGCATGCTCCCGGGAAGAGCCGCAGCCGAAATTTTTCCCCGCGACGATGATATCTCCTGCCTTGACCTTAGCGGGAAACTCCTTGTCCGCATCCTCCATAACATGGCGGGCAAGCTCTTTGGGATCGGAAGTATTAAGGTGCCGTGCCGGGATGATCGCGTCCGTATCTATATCATCTCCAAATCTCCAGACTTTACCTTTCAATAACATCGGGTGCCTCCTTAGGGCGTTTTCATTGCATTTTAAAAACCAAGTATAATAAACTTTTTATTATACAATGGTAAATAATAATTTTCTATGAAAAAAGTAATCGTCCTCCTCGGCCCGACCGGGGTCGGCAAGACAACGGTATCAATTCTCCTTGCACAAGCCCTGAATACGGAAATCATCAGCGCTGATTCCATGCAGGTCTACAGGCATATGGATATCGGTACTGCCAAGCCCTCACCTGAGGAGAGACTGGCGGTCAACCACCATATGCTGGATATGGTCGAGCCGTGGGAGACATACAGCACCGGGGAATATATCAAACATGTCAGGCCGATCATGGATACCCTCCTCGGGAAGGGGAGCATTCCCCTGATCGTGGGGGGCACAGGGCTCTACATCAAAGCAATGACGAGGGGCATCTTCACGGGCCCTTCCGCCGACTGGGATTTGCGAAACGGGCTGCTCCTGAAAGAGGAGGCGGAGCCCGGGTCCCTGTTCGAGGATCTGAAGACCCTTGACCCTTCTGCTGCCGACAGGATAATGCCTGCAGACACCAGGAGGATACTCAGGGCATTGGAAGTGTGCCTGAAGAGCAGCAGCACCATATCCGAGCTGCGCAGGACGCTGACCAGGCCCCTGCCTTACGAGTTCATCAAGATAGGACTTACACGGGACAGAAAAGAGCTTTACAGGCTGATCGAGGGGCGGGTCGATGAAATGGTGGAAAGAGGGCTTGTGGATGAGGTGAAAAAGATTTTAGAGATGGTAAAGAAGCACGTGCTGAATTTAAAACTCCGCGCTCCGAACTCTGAAATAAACTCGTCACTGTCGTCGATGCAGGCTATAGGGTACAAAGAAATTGCAATGCATTTATCAGGGGAAATCAGCTTTGATGAGGCGATCAGCCTGGTAAAGCAGAGGACAAGGAATTACGCAAAAAGGCAATTCACCTGGTTCAGGAAAGAAGAGGGCATTCAGTGGGTTGATGCGACCGGGATAGGCGATCCCGACGAAACCTTTCAAAGGATAAAAGAAGCAATCCCGACAATAATTATAAGATAGTCCTAAAACATCTTTCCCTCATCACCTATGCGTTTCACTCTACCCCGATAGCAACTTTCAGGGCAATATCCAACTCCTGTATTATCTCAGTTTTTTACTGTGATACAATTTACGTATGTCAAACATGCATATCGGATACAGTGAGTGCAGATGCAGGCACTGGAAAGGAATCTTTTATCCTGCCGCTCTCAAGACATTGTATAACCTCCTCGTCTTCCTCGGAAAAGCTATCGAATAAGATAAAATTTACCTGTGAATACCATCGCGGAATTCTTTACTTTTGCCCTGTTATGTTCTAATGTATAGGTAATGAGAAAAGATACGGAGAATTTCGTCAAATCAGCGGCATACGATCTCGATACTGCCGCACATATGTTAAAAACCGGCCGTTATATCTATGTGGTCCTCATGTGCCATCTGTCTATAGAGAAAATGCTGAAAGCAGTTGCAGCCGAAGTCACTGATACGTCTCCTCCAAGAACACATAACCTGCTCTATCTTACAAAGCTTGCCGGGCTCAGCTTTTCAGAGGCTCATTTTGAGTTTATTGCAAAGATAAACAATGCAAGTGTAGTTACCAGATACCCGGAAGACTTTGGCGCACTGACAGAGTCCTTTCCGGAAAAAGTGGTGTCGGCGTATCTTGAGAAAACGATAGAGATTGTAGAATGGTTAAAACAGAACGAGAAATTAAAATAATCCTGAACCGCTACGCAGCAGAAATCGTAAAACTCGGGGTGACCCCTCAGGCGATTCTTCTTTACGGATCTTATGCGAGAGGGAACGCGCGGGAGGACAGTGACATTGACGTTATTATCGTCTCTGAGGATTTCAAGAATATGAACCTTAGAGAGCGACTTGAGCTTTTGGGTCTTGCAGCAGGCAGGGTATTTGAACCCATAGAGGCCATCGGTTACACGCCTGATGAACTAAGAGGAACCTTTCTCGAAGAGGCGCTGAAAGTATCCAGCCGGATTTAAAACGCTAAATACCTCGGCCTCGTCTTCCTTCTCCAGCCAGTGTGATACAATTTATATATGCCAGACGTCCATATCGGATGCAGCGGGTTCAACTACAAACATTGGAAGGAAGTCTTCTATCCCCCCGGATTGCCGCAGAAAAAGTGGCTTGAGTATTATTGCGGTGTCTTCTCTACCGTCGAGCTGAATGTCACCTTCTACAGGCTCCCCCTTGCCGGCACCTTTGAGAAATGGCGCGACCGCACTCCTCCTGATTTTGCGTTCTCCGTCAAGGGCGGCAGATATATAACACACCTGAAACGATTGCTCAATCCCGAAGAGCCTCTGGAATTGTTTTTCGAAAGGGCGTTCCAATTACAGGAAAAGCTGGAGGTTGTCCTCTGGCAGTTCCCACCCGGCTTTCATATCAATATTGAGAGGTTGCAGCACTTTCTTGAATTGCTCGGGAAGCATCCTGTAAGGAACACCTTCGAATTCAGGCACGAAAGCTGGATAACGGAAGAGGTCATCAAGCTCTGCCGGACGCATGATGCAAGCCTTTGTATGTCCGACTCGCCAGAGTTTATCAATGCGCTCCCCGCAACTGCCGATTTTATCTATATGAGAAGGCACGGTGCAAAGGGGATCAGCGGAGATTACTCAAAAGAGTTCCTGGAACACGATGCTGCCATGATTAGAAATTTCATGAGGGAGGGCAAAGATGTTTATATATATTTCAATAATGATGCCTATGGGTATGCGCCGAAAAACGCACGCGAGCTTATGGGGATGCTGCAATGAAAAACCGGGAGCTATCGCGGATATTCAATGAGATTGCAGATCGCCTCGAGATAATGGGCGACAACCCATTCCGTATAAGGGCATACCGCAGGGCTGCGATAAACGTCGAAGGCCTCCCGAAGAGCATCGAAGATGTTCCTGAAAAAGAGCTTTCACAGATTCCCGGAATCGGCCGCGACCTTGCCGGAAAGATTACGGAATATCTCAAAACCGGAAAGATCCGGGCATATGAAGAATTGAAAAGCGAGCTGCCGAAGGAATTGCTTGCCCTGCTCTCCGTACCGAGTCTCGGGCCGAAGACAGCGCAATTGCTCTACAAGGAGCTGCATATAAAGAGCCTCGATGAACTCGAAAGGTTTGCTGCCGAACACAAACTCTCAGGATTGCGGGGGATAAAGGAAAAGACAGAGGAAAACATTTTAAAAGGAATAGCGATGCTGAAGAGGGGCAAGGAGCGGCAGCCGCTCGGGAGGGTCCTGCCCATCGCCGACTCCATACTGGAGCACCTCAAAAAAAGTGCGCCTGTTAAAAAGATCGATATAGCGGGAAGCCTGAGGAGGCGGAAAGAGACCATAAAAGATATAGACCTGCTCGCAACGTCCGACAGGCCGAATGAAGTCATGGAGGTTTTTATTCAACTCCAGGATGTAAAAGAGATCCTGGTGCACGGGCCTACAAAATCAAGCGTCATAATCTATGAGGACCTCCAGGTTGATCTGCGGGTGGTCGAAAAAGAATCCTACGGTGCGGCGCTGACGTATTTCACCGGCAGCAAGGCGCATAATATAAGGCTCAGGGAGATGGCCATCAGGATGGGCCTGAAGATAAACGAATACGGCATATTCCGCGAGAAAGACAATAAAAAGCTGGGAGGAGAAAAGGAAGATGATATTTACCGGGTTCTCGGTCTCCCCTATATCCCGCCCGAATTAAGGGAGGACCAGGGAGAGATAGAAGCCGCCCTGAAAGGGGCGCTTCCCCATCTGGTCACCTTAAAGGATATGAAGGGCGATCTTCATGTGCATTCAAAATGGAGCGACGGGAGCGCAACCTTCGAGCGTCTTGTCGAGGCGGCGCGAGAGCAGGGCTATTCCTACATCGCGATAACGGACCATTCCCAGGGCCTTGCCGTGGCACGCGGCCTGACTGTCGAAAGGCTTATGGAACAGAAGCGGGAATTGCAGGCTATCAACAAGAAACTGCGGGGGTTCAGATTACTCTATGGGACCGAAGTGGACATCAGAAGCGACGGAAGCATCGATTTCCCTGACAGTGCGCTCAAAAAGCTTGATACTGTAGTCGCTTCCATACACTCTGGATTCAGACAGTCCAGACAGCAGCTCACCTGGCGCATGGTATCAGCGATGAAAAACCCGCACGTGAGCATCATTGCGCACCCTACCGGCAGGCTCATCGGCTCACGGGACGCATATGAGCTGGATATGGAGGAGATATTCAGGGTCGCCAAAGAGACCGGAACCGCCCTTGAGATCAACGCATCACCCTTCCGGCTCGATCTTAACGACACCCACGCAAAGCGGGCAAAGGAGATGGGAGTTGCCATGGTTATCAGCACCGATACCCATGTAACAGACCAGTTCGGGTTTATGGGCTACGGGGTCTCCATTGCACGGCGGGGATGGCTCGAAAAAAGCGATGTTCTCAACACGCTTGAACCGGACAAGCTATTGAAGAAACTTAAACCTCATAAAGCCGGAAGACAGAGTAGCCACTAAGAATCTATTTCAGTATGCAGTTTATCGTATGCAGAAGAACATAGTATCTCCTCCCGCATCCTACTGAAACAGGCTTTAGTTACTCCTTTTCTTTATTATGATTGTCCTCTTCCTCATCTTTTATGGTCAAATCCCTGGCAAAATCAGGGCAGCGCCGGTCTGCCTTCATAGAGAACTGCTTCTGGCAGGTAGCCCTCCAGGCACACATAATACATATTTCTTTCTTTGAGCTCATCCGAGCCTCCTTGAAATGGAGATTACCTATTATAACAGTTCAGGCATTGATGCAGGAAAGCCTTTGTCCGCCTATCCGTGGAGCTTTCAACCAATTTGATAATTTTGCATTACTAAGTGCTTCAGTTCATAAATACAGTGTCGCACCGAGAGCGTTGATGCGCCGTGCCGGCGAGTCGCGCGACTGAGGCGTACTGTTGCGTACAGTGAAGGAGCGCAACAAAGCCGGGGCGTATGCAGCGGCGCTCGAATGCAACCGTATTTATGAATTGAAGCACTAAGGCCGCCTATCAACTCGCCATAAGGCGGGTGCTCGATGCGGAGAGGCTGCGGGGCAATCCGTAGCCCTCACGCCGGCATTTGCCGGATTGTTTCCAGAAGCTCCCAGCGCTCATACGCTGTAGTGATCTCTTTTTCGAGCTCTTCGATTCTCTCCTTTGCTGCCGTGAGCCTGCTTCCGTCCTGCTTGTAGAAGTCAGGGTCCGCAAAGGTTTCATAAAGCTTATCGCGCTCCGCTTCCAGGGCTTCGATGAGCGCAGGCAATGCTTCGAGCTCTTCTTTCTCCTTGAACGTCAGGGTGCGCGGACGCTCCTGCTGCGACCGGGGCTTTGCCTGCTTCGCCGCCTTTACCGCCTTTTCTGTCTTTCCGGTCAACCCCGGCACTGCGGATCTGCGCTGCCGCAGCCAGTCGTCGTACCCTCCCACATATTCTGCGAGCCTTCCGTCGCCTTCAAATACTATTGTGCCCGTCACGATATTGTTGAGAAACTCCCGGTCATGGCTCACAAGGAGAACAGCGCCTTCGTACTCCATCAGCATCTCCTCGAGGAGCTCCAGGGTATCGGTGTCGAGATCATTGGTGGGCTCGTCCATCACCAGTACGTTCGAGGGTTTTGTAAAGAGCTTTGCCAGGAGCGCTCGGTTTCGCTCACCGCCCGAGAGTACCTTTACCGGTGAACGCGCGCGCGTTGAGGGGAAGAGGAAATCCTCGAGATAACCGATTACGTGCCTTGTCCTTCCGTTGACCGTCACATACTCGTTTCCGTCTGCCACATTGTCCATGACCGACCTGTTGTCGACCAACTGCGCACGATGCTGGTCAAAATAGGCAACTTCCAGGCGGGTACCCTTGCGCACAGAGCCGTGATGCGGCTCCATCGAGCCGAGCAGAATGTTAAGCAGGGTGGTTTTGCCTGAGCCGTTCGGGCCGATGACGCCGATTTTGTCCCCTCGCATGATGATCGTGGAGAAATCCTTGATCAGAGGACTGCCTTCGTAGCCAAACCAGACCCCCCTGGCCTCAAGTACCAGTTTGCCGGACCGTTCGGCCTCGTTCAGCCTCATCGCGGCGCTCCCGGTCTTTTCACGCCGTGCAAGGCGCTCCCTCCTCATCTCCTTCAATGCCGTCACCCGTCCCTCGTTGCGGGTGCGCCGGGCCTTGATCCCCTGCCGTATCCACGTCTCCTCTTGCGCGAGCTTTTTGTCGAAGAGCGCGTTATGCGTGGCCTCTGCATCGAGCTCGGCCTGTCTTCTCGCTAGGTAGGTTGCGTAATCGCCCGGCCAGTCGGTGATCCGGCCCCGGTCGAGCTCGACTATGCGCGTTGCCAGGGTCCGGAGAAACCTCCGGTCGTGGGTTATGAAGAGTATGGAGCCGCGGAACTCGATGAGGAATTCCTCAAGCCAGCCGATCGATGCGATATCGAGATGGTTCGTCGGCTCATCGAGAAGTAACAGGTCCGGCTCGCTCACGAGCGCCTGTGCAAGCAGGACCCTCCTCTTATAGCCGCCGGAGAGCTCGGCTACCGGCGTATCGGGATCAAGCCTGAGGCGGGAAAGGACGGTCTCGACTTTCTGTTGTATCTGCCAGCCGCCCGAGGACTCGATCAGGTGCTGTATCCGTTCGAGCCCGGCGATAGCGCCTGCATCCTCCCCATGGGCAAGGCGGTGACTTGCGGAGCGGTATTCCGAGAGCAGGTCGACCATGTTGCCGAGCCCGCCCGCGACGATCTCGAACACTGTTCCGGACAGGCCCTGCGGGACTTCCTGGGCGAGGGAGGCGATCCTTACTCCCTGCGCGTATATGACCTCACCGGCATCAGGGGTGATCTCGCCGCTGACGATCTTCATAAGGGTGGATTTGCCTTCCCCATTTCTGCCGACCAGGCAGACCCGCTCCCTGCGCTCGAGCTGCAGAGTCACCCCGTCGATCAGCTCCGGGCCGCCGAACGCAATCCTCACCTCTTGCAAACTTATCAATGCCATATTTCACCTCGAACAAGAAACTGTTCCAACAGGCAGCAGGGGTGCAGAACGCTCGCCGCTTCGATCCCTTGTTCATTTCCTTTACACTTTATTATACCGGAATCAGGGCATCACCTGGTTGGTTCACTGTTCGTGTTAAACTAAACTCTTGTTATGCAAATAGGAGAACATATTGAATGTTACGTAGAGGGCTGGCCCTCAATAGTTTCAAGCCGGCCGGTGCGGTTTTCCCATGAATAGGGTCGCTCTTTTCACTGATGTGAGCCTGAAGCCCAAGCTCAAGCTCGGCGTGGGCGCTTATCTTGTCGTCCCCACCTCATTCCTGGAAGTCTCTCCTCACAGCATTGAAAGGTCCGAAGTAGCCGGACGGCTGGTGGTACGAAGATTTGTAGACACTTCCCCGACAAGGCTTGAAGTCCAGACGGTTTTGTGGGCCCTTGGGGTCTATCGAAATGAATTCAAGGTTTCCGGGCCGGGGAAACTCCAGGTATATACCGATTCCCAGTGCGTTGCGGGTCTCCTGGGGAGAAGACCCGGCCTGGAGGTCAATGGCTTCCTGTGCAAGAGGACAAACCGCCTGCTGAAAAACGCCTCCCTTTATCGCACATTTTACGAATTCCACGATGAACTGGGGGTTGAGGTCATAAAGGTGGCAGGGCACTCCCGCTCATGCTCCCACGACGCCGCTCACCGTATCTTCTCATTTATAGACAGGGAAGCGAGGAAAGCGTTAAACCTTTGGATGGGTGAATTAGAAATCAAGAGCATTGGGCCGCATAACAACGATTGAGTCCGGCCGACGTTTGTCTTATTTAGACCCTTTCACTTTCTTCCGGAAAGCCAGATCTCTTATCATGAGCTTGAGCAACTCAGCGGGTGTTTTTTTAGCCACCTCTTTGCATCGGCAGCTATCTTCGCTGCTCTCTTCCACTTTGCATTCTGAAAGCCCTTCCTTTTCAGGGGGCCTTTTGCCGGAACCGGCAGTTTGTTGTTGACGTTGTTTCATATCACGCTCCCTTGCTTACAGGAAAGTGAACCAATAAAAAATGGGCGAGGAGCTTTTTTCCCCACCCCCTTTGATTGTACTCCTGATCAGTTCAGTGTCTCGTCAAATAACTCCGAGCGGATACTTGCCGCCTCCTCGCGCGCCTGTATGACGGCTTCAGTGTACGGCAGACCTCTTTTGATATGCTCGGATAAGAGGTCGAACTCCAACTCCTCGGATGAAATGTCATCACTACGGATATCGATATTTTCCTCGATGTCCCTGATCTCGGCCGCAGTAAGCTCACGCCCCTGCTCAAATGTTACGGTCTGCACACACAATGCTACCGCTTCGAGATATAATTCCCGGTTTTCAGGGTCCTGAAGCTGCTCAAGACGCCTGTACCTGTTGTATGCATCGATGGAACAATCAGTTATTCTCTTCATGCCTTCCTCCATTCCCTATTATAACATTCGGATGCTCTTTTCTGAGCGCCCCTCTTTTCCAACAGAAAGCAAGGGGGGAAGATTCTGGTTTATTGGCACATAAACGGCGGATGAGGAGATGGTGAAGTTAAGGGAAAGGCTCGAAAATATTTCACACAATTATGAAGAGCGTTTATAATAAATATATGAGCCTCTTGCACGGTTCGATTAAAACGCTGCATCAGAGTGCACCAGAGGAGGTGAGTTTTTCATGGGAAGCAGGCAACGAACGAGGTTCAGAAAGCCTCAGCCGCAAAAGCCCGCGGGAAACAAAACCGCTGCTGAAATCGTCAGGGAATTAAAAGAGGGCAACGCCGCCCCTGCCTCCGATAGTTACAGGGAGCAATCCCTGAAAATCCACGGCCTGATCTGCGCTAAATGCGGGAGGGAGTTCGATTTCAAAAACCGGCAGCTCCTTACTGTTCACCATAGAGACGGGAATCACCGGAACAATCCCCCCGATGGCTCCAACTGGGAGAATCTCTGTATCTATTGTCACGACGACGAGCACAGCAGGGGGCTTCTTGCAGATTATCTAAAGGGGTAGCGTTCGGTCGTTCCGACCCTTTCCTCGATCGGCATGCAATATTTTTTCCGTTTCTTACGGGATAGTATTTCAACGAGCAGGGGTGCATTTGCCTCATACGAGATATTTTGGGTATAATGTCAGCTTATCCCGTAGCGGCTCTATACTGAAGAGTTATTTGCATGATTTACGTAGACGAAATAAATAAAAGAAGAACATTTGCCATTATCAGCCACCCTGATGCAGGAAAAACAACCCTTACCGAAAAGCTCCTGCTGTTTGGCGGGGCTATCCAGACTGCCGGTGCGGTAAAGTCGAATAAAATCAAGAAAAGCACAGCGTCTGACTTCATGGAAATAGAGAGGCAGAGGGGCATCTCCGTAGCCACGTCCGTGATGAATTTCGAGTACAACGAGATGAAAATCAACCTTCTGGACACCCCCGGACACAAAGACTTTGCAGAAGACGTGTACCGCACGCTGACCGCCGTGGACAGTGTCATCATTGTGGTCGACTGCGTAAAAGGCGTGGAGGAGCAGACCGAAAAGCTCATGGAAGTCTGCCGGATGAGAAAGACCCCGGTCATCGTCTTCATCAACAAACTGGACCGCGAGGGCAAACGGCCTTTTGACCTGCTGGATGAGATCGAGGCAAAGCTGCGCATCAAGGTGCGTCCGCTGAGCTGGCCCATCAGCATGGGCTCTTCCTTCAAAGGCGTGTATAACCTCTACGATAAAAGCCTCTATCTTTTTCGTCCGGGCGGGGCAACCATTGCGGAAGATGTGCTGGCAGTAAGCAACCTTGAGGACAGCCTTCTCGATGGGCAGTTGGGCGAGGATGCAGCGCAACTGCGGGAGGATGTGGCTCTCATAGAGGGGGTTTATGAGCCCTTTGAACGGAAAAGTTATCTTGAAGCCGATCTGGCCCCGGTCTTTTTCGGAAGCGCCGTCAACAATTTCGGGGTGAAGGAATTGCTCGATACCTTCACGGCAATCGCGCCGACACCGAGGAGCAGGATCGCCGATGCACGCGCGGTCCATCCGCACGAAGAGAGTTTCAGCGGGTTCGTTTTTAAAATTCACGCAAACATCGACCCGCGCCACAGGGACAGGATCGCCTTTTTGCGGATATGCTCGGGCAAATTCGAAAGGAACAAGTTCTTTCACCATGTAAGACTGGGAAAGGATTTGAGGTTCAGGAGTCCCGCAAGTTTTCTGGCTCAGGAAAAGAGCATTATCGAGGAGGCCTATCCCGGAGATGTGATAGGTCTTTACGATACAGGCAACTTCAAGATCGGCGATACGCTGACCGAGGGAGAAAAGATAATGTTCCAGGGGATTCCCAGTTTTTCTCCCGAAGTCTTCAAGGAGGTCATCAACACCGATCCCATGCGATCAAAGCAGTTGGAAAAGGGCCTGGAGCAGCTTACCGATGAAGGAGTGGCGCAGCTCTTCACCCAGCAGCAGGGGAAAAAGAGGATAATCGGTACGGTAGGCGAGCTGCAGTTCGACGTTATCCAATACCGCCTGCTGCATGAATACGGGGCATCGTGCCGTTTTAATCCGCTCATCTATAATAAAGCCTGCTGGATAACCGCCAAAGATAAAAAGAAGCTGGAGGAATTCTGCAAATACCGCTCAGACCGCCTGGGCTCCGATAAAGACGGGAATCTCGTCTATTTTTCAGAATCCGATTGGGCCCTGAAGCGGGTGCGAGAGGATTACCCCGAAGTCGAATTCCATTTCAGTTCCGAGATCAGTACCGGCACCCCGGGCCTGAAATACTCCGGGGACTAGCCATCCGCTGTTCCACCAGGATTATCCCTGATAGTCTCCTATGATTTCTCTTTTAAATACCTCGCCAGGACTTTTCCAATATTGGCTGCAATGCTGTCTTTCGCGTTTATGATGAACACCACCGGAGTGCTCCTTTCAGCCGCTTGGATCTCGAAGAGTTCCTTCTCCATTCTCTTCACTTCAGGAGGATCCGGGAACCTGCGCCCCAACTCATCCCCGAACATGGGCGCCATCTTATCCTTCATCCTCAATTCAGTATCTACAAAAAAGATTGCAATCCCCGGCATTAAATCATATACCCTGTTGAAAAACTCCGTTATCTCGGTCTGATATATCTGCTTCGGCGGCGAGGACTTTACTTCCATATAGAGGATCGACCCGTCGATCTTTGCAATCAGGTCGTAATCTCCCCCTACCAGGGGCCTTTTCATTTTTATACCCCAGATGGCCTCAGCGGAAAATTCGCGCTTGAACAACTCTGCAGCAAACCATTCGAGAGTTTCGCCGAAACTCTTGATCGGCCCTTTCTTTAATGCATAAGAGCCGCCCCTGCGCTCAAGCAGGTCGATGCCCATAAGATATTCGATATAGTGCTCCGTAACTTCCTTTGTTGCGTACCGTGTCACCTGCGCCGGAGTAAAAAGCGGCTGGTGCTTAATGATGTCCCTCAGGAAGAGGCGGAAAGAATACTTCGTGAGCATTTCATAGTACCCGCCGATAAATTCCTCTGACGGGATCAGGAGGTCATCCGAGGGTTCTTTCCTATATATCCTGAACCCCCGCCGTTTAAGCATTATCTCCAGCGACGGCGTCAGTTCATCAAGGGCCTTTCTGAGCTTCTTTATTTCAGCTTTGAGAGCTGCAATCTCTTTATCTTTCTCTTTTTTCGGGGTTTCCATAACGGGAGGTATTTATATATCTTAATTATACCCGTTTAGGAAGGACCGAGGGGGGAGTCCCTTCGACGAGATATTCGGCAAGATTGATCTTATATCTATTATGATCCAGTGTTTTGATGATGCTCCTCGCAAATGCTCCGTCCGGGATCCTTTCCGCCAGGTCGACAAGATAATCGCTCTTTATGCCGTTCCTGTCAATGATTACCCGCACCTTCGGTCTGTTCGCAAACACCGGATTGCTTTCATATACAAGGCCGAACTCATTGGTTGAAAGCATCACAAAGGTCCCCACAGGAAATATGCCGACCATATTTATAAAAAGCTTCAATAAAAGGGGATCTGTTCTTTTGCCGCTGTCTCTGACGAGAAGACTTAACGCCTTGTCAGGCGGCATGGCCGTCCTTCTGTAAACCCTCGAGGAAGTCATTGCATCATACTGGTCTGCAGTGCTGATGATTTTTGAATAGATGTCCTGCGTTGCCGCCCTCTGCACCCTGGGGTACCCTGCATAATCGTAATTCAAGTGGTGCTCAAAGCTTGCGATGGCGGAGCGTATCATTACCGAATCGATAGTCTTCAGCTTGAGGATAGCCTTAAAGCCCCATACGGGATGCTGTCTCATGCTGGCCCATTCCTCATCGGTGAATGATGTGGGCTTATTGAGGATTTCATTGGGAATCTCGAGTTTCCCGATGTCGTGAAAGAAAGCCGCAAGTCCGAGTTCGGTAAGGATCCGTTTGCTCAGGCCCAGTCTCTGTCCCATTGCTATGGAAAGGATGCTTACGTTTACGGAATGATGGTACGTGTATTCATCATAATCCTTTATTGCCGTCATCCCGATGAGAAGGGGTTCCTCTTCAAGGATGAGGTCGACCATGGACCTGATGACCCTTGTTGCATTTTTTATGCTGACCGGCTCTTTTCCCCTCAGCTTGGTCATCACTCCTTTTGAAAAGGATACCGCATTGAAATAGGTCTTTTTTATTGCCCTCCTCACGTCTTTCGGTTCTTCGATGTCCAGCCGCAGGTTTTTTTGCCTTTCAGCCCCGATGCCGCCGACCCCGGCAAGTGCGTCGAGAAAGACGTCAAAGGGATTTTCTGAAAAGCCGGATGAAATAAAGGCCGTGATGAACGTCTTAAGATCGGCTACCCCGATGCGATTGGTGAAGCTAAGGGCCCCAAGCTTTCTCTTCTTAAATTCTGTGACAAGATAATCAAAATTCAGGTGGTATTCAAGCAGGTACCTGACTTTCAGGTCATTGACGACAAAAAACTCTCCCACGAGATCTATGCGAATTCCCTTGTCTTCCGGGGCGGCGCTATTGATGAGCGCCGCAACCCTCTCCATCTGATTTACCACGGCATCATTGTTAATGTCGTGGACCTGGGTGGTCCTCAGAATTATGGCGAGATTATTAATGAGTTCAACGGAAAATTTATTCAGCGCGCCTGCTTCACTCATTTTCGTCTGCAAGTTTCCTGATTGCTTCTTGAACGTGTTCTTTTAAAAGTTCATTGCCGGATTCCTCATATTTTCTGAGAAAAGCAATGTGCCCCTCATCCCCGGTCATGCCTAATGCGTAAGCCGCACATGCCCTGCTTTCGTAATTTTTCTTTCTTTTTACCACTCCCCTTTTGCGGAGCATGTCAGCGAGGAAATCTGCAACCTCCTTATCTTTCCATGCGGACAGGCACTCAAAGAAACATCTCTTTTCCTCATACTTCTTGTCGATAAAGGTATCTTCCCTCATCCGCCGCATGAGAAGATATTTAACCTCCTCGGTGCGCATATGCCTGAGGGCCCTGACCGTTGCAATCCTTATCTGCTGATCAGCATCGTCGAGACATTGCTGAAGGGCCGGCAATGCCTGCGATGCCCTCATTTCCCCGAGGGTCCTTATGACCTCTCTCCTCACCCGCGCCTCCGGGTAGCTGAGCGCATCCACCAGGGGCCCGATCGCCCTTTTGTCGCCGATAGCTCTGGCAACACATACCAGGTTCCTGACAACATACCATCTGTTATCGCTCAACCCCTCAAAGAGGGTACCGACATCTTTGGGCCCCAGAAGGGCGAGTATGCTGATAATGCGTCTCCTTGCCGAGATTTTTTGCAGCCCGCCAAGGACATCAATAAAAGGCTGTATGGCGTTTGCCCCCAGGTAGCTTACAAACTCATCGAGTGTGTTCTCGTCAATCCCCTCCCCGCTGTCAAGGAGTGTCCCGACCCCCCTTATGATTTCGGGGGACCCGGCATAATTTACCCTCCCGGATAAAAAGACCCTCATCGCCGGCGGTATCTGACTGTCCTCCAAAAGCAGGGTTATCTTTTTGAGGACATCGATGATGCTTGTTATATCGTTGTTGCTGATAAAGAAATCCATCATGGCTTCCAGTATCGAGGCGATTTCTTTGCATTCCCCGCTGTCTTTCGTCTGGTAGCACAGTTCAAAAATAATGTTGACCAGCTTGTAGGACTTAACCTCAGCGTCCCGTTCGAACTCCATCGTGAGGTCGTGGATATCCGCAGGGGACAGAGGCGCTATCTCTACGGGCTCCACATATTCTGCGCTGCAAGCATCCCTGTATGCATCGAAGAGCTCTTCTGATTCCGTGGGTTCCTCCACGTCCCTTTTCTCAATGGAAGGGTCGTATGTCTCATCATCCGTGAGTATTGATTCGTCAATTACATATTTAATATGCTGAAAATCCTCCTCCCACAAGAGGGTGACCATATCGATATCGATAAGCTCCTTTTCATCGCATGCGATAACCTTCAGAAATGATTCCACTTCCTCTCTGGACAGATCCCTCCTGAAGGTCAGTTCCCTCAGCCCGTCTTTGTAAAGCAGCAGGGCCAGGTTATCGTGTCTTTCGGGATTATAATCGACCTGCTCCCCTTCGCAAAGGACTTCACCCTGCTTTATATGCAGGGTGATTTCTTCCGTGGACTCGAAGACCTCGGAAAATTTTTTGCATACAGCGTCGATGGTTCTGATGTACGTCTGATTGCCTGCAGGGTATATTTTGGCAATCTTCCTGGCTTTCAGGACAGCCTGTACAAGATCCCTTATCTCCGCGGTGTTTTCCACAGTTGCATTTTAGCAGACTTCTTATGCCGCTGTGAAGCTCTCTTGCCATGGTGCGATTCTATTATTTTATTGACATCGCTGCCTTTGAAAGTATATATGATACTATGTGGAAGGATAGGGGAGAACTGTTTGTAAAGCTGGGCCTCATTACGGAAGAACAGCTTAAACAGGCCCTTTCAGCCCAAAAAGCGGCGCGGCAGAAAATTGAGGACATCCTTGAAGGGTTGGGGTTTATTACAAAGGAGAAGATTACCGAGGCGATTTCAACCAAGCTCAAGATCCCGGTCTTCTCATGTGAGGATTATGCCGTATCCGACGAGCTTAAAAGGCTTGTAACGAAAGACCTTGCGAAAAACCGGGCCGTCCTCCCTGTCGAAAGGAAAGGAAATACCCTTGTCCTTGCCATAGCAGACCCGCTGGATTACAGGACGATCGACTACATTTCTTTTAAAACAAAATTAAAAATATCTCCTGTGATTTCCAGTGCAGCCCAAATTCTTAAAGCAATAGAACAGAATTACTCAGGGAAAAGCAAGGCATCCGGATCGGCGCAGGTCGCTGCAGGCAGGGAGCATGAAGAGGCGCCTCTTCCTGAAGAAAGGCCTGTGGCACAGGAAAAGGATTTGTTCGATATCTCCGATGAAACCCCGGCCTCTGACCGGGAGATTTCATTCCTAGATGAACGGCCGGGAACGGAAGAGCCGGATGCAAGCGCAGAGATACTTTATTCAAAAAGCAAATCTCCCTCCATTGTCAAACTTGTTTCGATGATCATTGCAGAGGCCGCCAAAACAAGGGCCAGTGATATACACATTGAGCCGCGGGAGAAATATTCCCAGGTACGATTCAGAATAGACGGCGAATTGCGCAATATATTCAGGTACAACAGGGATATCCACAGTCCCGTGGTGTCAAGGATAAAAATCATATCCCGTCTTGATATTACCAACAGGCGCCTGCCGCAGGATGGAGGCGCATCGGTTGTGTTCCACGACAAGGAGGTCGACCTGCGGATATCGACAGCGCCCTCGATCTATGGAGATAAAATCGTCATCAGGCTGCTGGATCAAAACACCGGCTTGCTGCCTTTTGAGAACCTGGCGATGTCCGGGTACATAAAGGACTCCATCAATAAATTGCTGAATCGCCCCCAGGGGATGCTCATTGTAACCGGCCCCACGGGAAGCGGCAAGACCACGACTCTTTATGCGTGCCTCAGCCAGCTCCGTTCTGAAAAAAGGAACATTATCACTATTGAAGACCCCGTCGAATACAAGCTGGACGGCATTACACAGATTCAGATAGACGAAACCATCGGCCGCACCTTTTCCAAGATCCTCCGGTCTGTTCTCCGCCAGGACCCGGATATCATTAAAATAGGAGAGATAAGGGATCTTGAAACTGCTGAAATAGCAATAAAGGCGGCCCTTACAGGACACTTTGTCCTGACCACCCTTCATACAAACAGCACCATTGCAACCATTACGCGGCTTCTCAATATCGGTATCCCCCCCTATCTCCTCGGTTCCGCCATCAGCGGGATTTTGGCCCAGCGCCTGATTCGAAAAATATGCCCTCAGTGCAAGATTGAAGTGGAGGTCTCGGAAGATATAGAAAAATTTATCGAAACCTTTGGGCTTCCGAAGCTCAACAAGCATTACTACGGGACCGGATGCGACAAGTGCTCAAAATCGGGTTATTCGGGCAGAGTCGCGGTGTATGAATATCTTCCCATGACGCCCAAGTTCAGGAGAAGTCTCTCCAAGACGATCAATGAGCACGAGTTCCTCGCCGAAGCAAAAAAGGACGGCTTTACTTTTCTGTTTGAGGATGCATGGGGCAAGGTGATGTCGGGAACCACGAGTTTTGATGAGGTAATAGCAAAGATCCCCATTGAGTACCGGTTGAAACTGAATAAGCCTGAAAGCCTTCTCAGCGGCTCTGCAGAGAAACGCAAGACGAGCGAATTTGCCTTCTATGATGAGCTGGATCTTGAGTAACGCATTTCCTTTTCCCGCTCCTCCGGAAGTACGAAGGGGCGTAGTGTTGCGGCGGCCGCGGAATTTTACCTTGTGAGAGACAGGGGTTAAATTATTCTGACGAGTACTCTTCTATGCCGCGGGCCGTCGAATTCGCAGAAATATATGGACTGCCATGTTCCGAGGAGGGGCTTGCCGTCCTCTACCATGACGGACTGTGATGCGCCGACCAGCGTTGATTTTATATGGGCTGCGGAATTCCCTTCCATATGCTGATAATCTCCCTCGAAGGGTACGAGCTTGTTCAAGGCCGCTATGATATCCCTTTTGACCGAGGGGTCCGCGCCCTCATTAATGGTGATCCCCGCTGTGGTGTGCGGGGCGTAGATATAACAGATTCCGCTCTCGATGCCCGATTCCTTTATGAGCTCCCGGACCTCTTCGGTTATATCGATAAATTCCGTCTTTGATCTGCTTTTGACATTGAGCGTCCTATGCATCCTTCAGTTCCTCCTTGAGTTGCCTTACGGTTTTCTTTAATACCGGATGCACTTTGTCCGGAGCGATCTCGGACAGCGGAGCAAGAACAAAGTCCCGCTCATGGAGCAGCGGGTGCGGTATCCGCAGGTGGTTTATATTAACTACTATATCATCATAAAACAGTATGTCAAAATCGATGATCCGGGGCCCCCATTTAACGGTGGAATCCCTTCCCATATCCTTTTCAATGTCCTTGACTGCAGCAAGCAGCTCCTCAGGGGGCAACCCTGTTTCAACCTCTGCAGCCATATTGATAAAATCGGGCTGCTCCTTGAGTCCCCAGGGTTTGGTTTCGTATAGTGAAGATATTTTCATGACAACGATACCCTTGCTGTTCAGCCCCTCAATAGCCCTTCTGCAGTTTGCTTTCCTGTCCCCGACATTCGAGCCCAGCCCGATGTAAACTAGTGCCATATAGCGTTTATCTGATTCTCTCTACCGCTTCTTTGATCCTTTCGACGGGCTGTGTAAGGGCAAAGCGTATATAGCCTTCACCGGGGGCGCCAAACCCGACACCCGGCGTTCCGAGCACGCCTGCCTTATTCAGCAGATGTGCTGCAAAGGTTGTTGAATCAAAGCCGGACGGAACTTTTGCCCAGAGATAAAACGTTGCTTTCGGTTTATCAATCTGAATGCCGATTCCCTTAAGCCCTTCGCACAATGCATCCCTGCGCTTCTGATAGATGTCTCTGATCCCGGACAGAACTGACTCTTTTGTCCGGAGCGCAACAATTCCAGCGTCCTGGATTGCCTGAAACACTCCCGAATCGAGGTTGGTTTTGATCTTTCCCAGTCCCGCTATAACATCCTTGTGCCCGACGGCAAACCCGATTCTCCAGCCGGTCATGTTGTACGTTTTGGAGAGTGAGTGGAATTCTATTCCCACATCTTTTGCGCCCTCGACTTCGAGGAAGCTCATGGGCTTCTCGCCGTCATAGTATACCTCTGAATACGCTGCGTCGTGGCATATGATGATATTGTACCGCGCGGCAAGCTCTATGGCTTCTTTGTAGAAGCTTTCAGGAGCCACGGCAGCAGTGGGGTTGTTGGGATAATTCAGGAACATAAGCCTGGCCCTTTTTAAAACGTCCCCTGGTATTGCTTTGAAATCGGGCAGGAAAGCGTTTGCTTCCTCCAGGGGCATTATGTATGATTCTCCGCCCGCGAACAATGTCCCAACCGGATACACAGGATATCCCGGAGAGGGAACAAGCACAACGTCCCCCGGATTTACAAATGCCAGGGGAATATGCCCGATGCCCTCTTTAGACCCGATGAGGGACAGCACCTCTGTTTTCGGATCCAGGGTTACCTGAAACCTCCGGCTGTACCACTGGGCTACGGCATCCCTGTACGAAAGCATTCCCTCGTAAGACGGATAGCGGTGGTGGGCCGGTTTTTCAACAGCGCTCTTCATGGCCTCGACAATGTGTTCAGGCGTCGGGATATCCGGGTCGCCGATGCTCAGATCTATCACATCAACGCCCTTTGAGAGGGCTTCCTGTTTCATTTTATCAATAGATGCAAACAGGTATGGCGGTAAGCTTCTAACACGGTCTGCCAACTGGACCTTAATCATAAACAATGCCTCCCAAGACTAATGATAACTATAACGGATTCTGGAAACGTGTTATTTTATCGCAGACAGACAAGAAAGGTCAAAAAAGAAGGGCATCGATTGTACGATGTCCCCTCCTTTTAACTTTTTGCAACTGTATTAATAACCGGGTTTAGTATGAGCTGGTTTGGCAGCAGGTTTTACGGGTTTTGCGGGTTCCGCGCCCTTTTTATCAGCTTTTGCCGGTTTTATTTCTATGTTTCTGGCAATATTTTTCCCGTCAGCCTCTGAATACTTTACGATTACCTTATCGCCAACCTTGACATCGGAGAGGGACTTCTTTTCTTTATCCATTCTCACGGCTGTCTTCTGCTCATCTATCATGACGACAACCTCGGCTTTTTTCCCTTTTACAGTCAAGGATTTTGCTGCGACATCAACTGCTGCGACATCCCCGGTGATCTGTTTGACCTTTACTTTTCCTGCGGCAGCAGCAACTCCAGCCATAGAGATTACAAAAAACAACAAAATTATGAACGATAGTGATTTCTTCATAGCACCTCCCTGACGGACAGTATTGATAATAAATGAGGGCAGGTGTTATGAGCGCCTGCCCTCTGGATCAAGAAGTAATTATTTCTTCTCTTCCTTCTTCTCTTCAGCCTTCTCAGCCTTCTTAGCCTTCTTAGCCTTTTTAGCCTTCTTTTCAGCCTTCTTTTCAGCCTTCTTCTCAGCCTTTGCGTCAGCCTTCTTCTCCTCAACCTTGGGAGTTGCTGCCTTATCAGCCTTATCAGCTGCGAAAGCAACTGTTGTCATTGCAAATGCAAAAAGAAGCGCTACAATCAATGCCATTATTCTCTTCATCTTCAAATCACCTCCTTTGTAATTTTCTAGTTCAGAGATAAGATGTTTGCAAATCTGATGCCAGCAAGCAGGCGAGGGGCACAGGACGAGAAGAGATAAACTGATTAACAAGGATTTTAACCGGATAATTGCTTTTACTTACCTATGGCTTATCGCCACGTGCCTATTGCCTGAAGTGTAATCAGTTCCTCTTTTCGGGATATATATCCTCTTTCGGGGAGACATTATTATGGAGGCCGAACTTTTCGAGCCTGTACCAGAAGGTCTTATAGGTCATGCCGAGCAGCCGGGCAGCCTTTGCAGCAACATTATTCGCTTTAAACATCGCTTTTTTGATCAATTCCTTTTCGAGCTCTTCAAAGTTTATGCCCTCTTCGGGTAGCTCTATATCCAGCATGCCCTTTTCAGGCGGAAGCCTTATTTCGCCCCGGATATCGTTCACCTGTATCGTATCCGAATCGCTCATTAACACGGCCCGCTCAACGACAAACTCAAGCTGCCTGATATTGCCGGGCCAGTGATAGTCCGCCAGCGCTTTTACCGAGCCGTCGCTCAACCCTTTTATCCTCTTGCCGAACTCCTTGTTGTATTTCTCGATGAAAAAGCCTGCAAGGACCGCGATGTCTTCTTTTCTCTCCCGCAGGGGAGGGAGCTCGATCGCCACCACTTTGAGCCGGTAATACAGGTCCTCTCTGAATTTCCCATTGGCGACTTCTTTCTCAAGGTCCTTGTTTGTCGCCGCTATGATCCTTACATCGACCTTGATATTATCCTTTCCTCCGAGCCTCCTCACCTCTTTGTCCTGCAGGACCCTCAATATCTTTGTCTGGGTAAGGAGCGGCAGGTCTCCCACTTCATCGAGGAAGAGGGTCCCCCTGTCCGAGGACTCAAAGAGCCCTATCTTCCTGTGGGCCGCGCCGGTGAATGCCCCCGGCTCGTAGCCGAACAATTCGCTTTCTATGAGATTATCGGGGATTGCAGCGCAGTTAATCGCCGTGAAGGGGCCGGTCCGTCGCGGGCTGTTGTAATGAACCGCCTTTGCAATGAGCTCTTTTCCCGTTCCGCTCTCTCCGTATACAAGGACGGTTACCGAGGTCGGGGCCACTTTTTTCGCGACTTCTATGACATCCCTCATCCTTTTGGAATTGCCGATAATGCCTTCCATTTTGAACTTTCCGAAAAGCGCATCCTGCAATCTGATATTGTCCTTAAGGAGCTGCATCCTTTCCACGGCCTTCTTGACCGTCAGGACAATCACATCTTTTTCAAGGGGCTTTGTAAGATAGTCGAAAGCGCCTTTCTTTATGGCTTCGACTGCGGATGATATGGTCCCGAAGGCCGTCATTATAATTACCGCCGGCCTGACCGGGTCCCCGGGAAGGGCATCCAGAAGCTGAACACCGCTCATTCCTCCCATCTTCAGGTCTGTAATGACCACATCGGGGATAAGGGTTTCAATGAGCTCCAGCCCTTTTTCAGCAGAAGGCGCGGTGTGCGCTTCGTGACCCTCATCCTCAAGGATGGTTTTAATAATGTCCCGCTGACGCTGCTCGTCATCTATTACAATAATTACTGCCATGGTCGCCACGCTCCATTTCAAAATGCAAAATGGAAAATGCAAAATTAAGGAATTTTAAAATTTGCAATTTCCTGCCAAGGGGAGGATCAGTTTTACCTCGCTCCCCTCGCCTGCGCTGCTGTTAAATTCAACCCTGCCGCCGTGCTCCTCCATGACCCTTCTGGTCATGGGAAGGCCGAGGCCGAGGCCGTCCTGCTTCGTTGAGAAGAAGGGCTCGAAAATCTTTTCGATATTTTCCGGAGAGACGCCTTCTCCGTTGTCGGCTATCGATAAGCAGAATTCATTGCCTGATACTTCCTCATCTATTTTCAGCGTGCCTATGCCCTGGGAGCTGCCGATAGCGTGGAAAGCGTTGGTTATGACGTTTAATATACACGATTTAAAGAGGACGGGATCAACAGTGAGTTCAACATCTGAAGTGCGTTGCCTGGTTATATTTATACCGTCCGCTTCAGCTTTTGCCCAGACCAGGGCCAGGACATCCTCCAGGAGCAAGCCGATCCTTACCCTTTGCCTGTTAAGTTTCAGGGGCCTGCTGTAATCGAGAAAATCGTTCACCAGACTGTTGAGCCTCTGTATTTCCTGCTTAATGCCGCTGATAAGATTAGTGAACTTCTCCTGCCTTCCGGGATCCTCGGGCCTGTATTTCTCCCCTATGTGATCGATGCTCAGATTAATAAAATTCAGTGGGTTCCTGATCTCATGCGCCATGCTCCTTGAGAGCTGCCCCAGGCCGGACAGATGCTCGGCCTCCCTCAGCCGTTCCTCGAGAATACGGTTCTCCTTCAGTTTCATTACCATGAAATTAAAGGTCTCGGAGAGCTGCCCGATCTCATCCTTGCCTTTGACAGGGAGGTTCTGGTTCAGGTCTCCCGCGGCAACTCTCATCGAGGCATCGACGATCCTCTGTATCGGCCGCGTATATTGACGGGAAAGGATGATCGTCATTATTGTCCCGAGCCCGAAGACAAAAACCGTGGCCAGAATCCTTTTCGCCGCATTTACCCGGAGGAGATCGGAGAAGTCGTCCTTGTTGATCTTCAGGTGAACATACCCGTACTGGGTTTCGCCTGCAACAACGGGGATTATGATATTGTAAGTCCTTCCCTCCTCGGAAACAGGCTCCCCCAGTTCCGCTTTGATTATAAGTTCCTTCTTTTTATGAGTAAGGGGCTGGCCGATTTTCGAGGGGTTGGTGCTTGCCACTATCTCATCCGCATTGCTGATGATGGATATTTCCTTGACTCCCTTTGCGTTGAGCTCCTTCAGATACTTGGACAGTCGTGCTTCGTCCGTGGTACCGGAGCCCGTCACCTCCTCAACTCCTATCTGGATGGCTTTGGTGAGTTCTTTTGTCTGCCGCTCTATCTCGCGGGAAAGGCTTTGCTCTGCCTGTGAATAGAAGAACATGAGGATGGAGATGAGGATAAAGCTCAGGAACATCATCATGAAGATAAGCTTCTTGTTCAGTGAGAAATTGAAATAAGCTTTCCCGAACATAAGTAATAATAACACAGTCAGGAGCCGGCGGTCAGCGGCGGTGGCGGATGCATGCGCACTTTTGAGACTATCCTGATCCTTGCATTTATTTGTAATTGTTACTACTATAAATTACAAATGCTTAAGGAGAACGTATCAAACATCCTTGAAAGGGTGGGCGGGGCCGCTGTGCGTGCCGGGAGGTCCCCTGTGGATATTAAACTTGTTGCGGTTACAAAGACTGTAGATATAGATACTATCAGAGAAGCAATCAACGCTGGGCTCAGGATACTCGGAGAAAACAGGGTCCAGGAGGCGCAGAGAAAAATCTCAAATCTCAAATCTCAAATCTCAAATGTGAAAATTGAGTGGCATCTGATCGGGCATTTGCAGAAAAACAAGGCAAAGTATGCGCTTCAGCTCTTCGACCTTATCCATACTGTTGATTCCGTCAGTCTCGCGGAAGAGCTGAACAGGCAGGCTGAAAAGGCGGGCAAGGTCCAGAGGATTCTCGTGCAGGTGAAACTGTCTGAAGAGGAAACAAAGCACGGGGCGTCTGAAGGAGCATTGATGACCATTCTTGGTAGAATAAGGGAGCTTGGCAATCTAAGGGCCGAGGGTTTGATGACTATACCCCCGTTTTTCGAAGATCCTGAGAAGGTAAGGCCCTATTTCAGGAAATTAAGAGAGCTCAGGGATGAGGCGGAAAGTGCGGGATTTGGACTGCCCGAGCTCTCGATGGGCATGTCGGGCGATTTTGAAGCGGCTATAGAAGAAGGTGCGACGCTGGTGAGAATCGGGGCGGCATTGTTTGGGGAAAGAAAATAGGCGTTGATTTGGTGCGTTATAAGTGTTACACTATCACAAAAAGGAGGTAATACCAATGCCTACAAAGAATCCGAGAATTAATGTAGTTCTTGAAATGCCTCTCTATAAAAGCGTTCAACAGCTTGCAGAGAAAGAAGGAGTTTCACTTTCTTTAAAGGTTCGTGACCTGATAAGAGAGGCTCTGGAATTAGAGGAAGACGCCGCCTTAGCTGCATTTGCAGAAAAGAGGGAGAAAACCTTGATCAGGGCAAAGACATTAAAACACAGCGAGGTCTGGTAGATTTGCCCTTTGAGATTAAATATCACCCTGATGTTAAAGCTGTAGATATTCCGCTGTTGAACGAGAAAATGAAAAAACGCATTAAAACCGCCATAGAATCCCGCCTCGCAACAGCACCTCATCAATACGGAGAGCCTCTGAGAAAAACACTTAAAGGATACTGGAAGCTAAGGGTTGGAGATTACAGGGTGGCATTTAAGATTGTGGATAATGAAGTCCGGATATTCGGGATTATTCACCGCAAGCAAGTCTATGAGGAAATAGGCAAAAGGATGCCGGAATGAATAACAAGGAAATTCAAGATTTTGGTTTCCAATCTGTTGAAGTGTAGATTCCCACCCCTCTTGGTGTTATTTTTACACGGGCAGAACCTGAAAAAAGGTTTGTTGAACATTTATGCAAGAAAGACAATGCAGAAAAAATTGATTCATGGATAAAGTCAAGGGATGTTACTATCTCATGCTTGCAATATGAAAAGTTTGGAATACCTTTCCGGTCAATGGCTGTTTTTGAAGATCAGGAATCAATAAACCGAAAAGTGCTGGCACGGTTCAGCGACATATGCGACAGGCAATTTTCAACATTAGCAACTAATAAAGATAGGATAAACAGGTATCTACAGGAAATTATGGAAGGGAAATAAAGAGGATAGGAGCAGGTAAATGATCGGTTTTATAGGCGGCGGCAACATGGCAGAAGCCCTGATAAAAGGAATGACGGCACAGGGAATGAAGGACATACTCGTATCAGAGCCGAGGGAGGACCGGAGGGCCTATCTGCAGCAGACCTACGGCATAAAAGCAACGCAGTCCAACAAAGAGGTGGTATCACGGTGCGCTATTATAATACTTGCCGTCAAGCCCCAGATCATGGCGCCGATCCTGGATGAGATGGCGGATGCCGTAACCGGCGAAAAGACAGTTGTATCCATAGCTGCAGGGATCACACTCTCCTATCTGGCTTCAAAGCTCAATACGAAAAAGCTCATCAGGGTCATGCCCAATACACCTGCCCTTGTCCAGGAAGGCATGTCGGTCATGTCCTTGTGCGAGTGTTTTTCCGATAAGGACATCGCCACGGTAAGAGAGATCTTCATATCGATCGGCAAAGTGCTTACCCTGCCCGAGAAATACATGAACGCGGTAACCGCCCTGTCCGGCAGCGGGCCCGCCTTCATAGCGCTTTTTACCGAGGCGATGACAGAGGCGGGTGTAAAGATGGGTTTACGCAGGGACAGCGCCGCCGAGCTTGCGGTGCAGACACTCCTCGGCACTGCACGGCTCCTCGATACGGGCATGGCGCCGGAAAAGCTCAGGGAAATGGTGACCTCACCGGGGGGGACCACCGCAGCAGGGCTGAAGGTGCTTGAAGAGCGGGATTTGAAGGGTATCGTGGCGGATACCCTGAACGCAGCGGTAAAAAGGGCCGAGGAACTGGGTATAAAAAATTGATCAGGGAGGTATAATGTTTATATTTGCCAATCTCATAATTGCGATAGCGAAGATTCTTGATGTCGTGCTGAATATTTATAACTGGGTAATCATCATCTCTGCCCTCCTGAGCTGGGTCAGCCCCGACCCTTACAACCCCATAGTGCGGTTTCTTTATTCGGTCACCGAGCCTGTGCTCAGACCCATAAGAAGGCTCATCGGCTACAGGCTCGGCCCGATAGACATTTCCCCTCTCATAGCGATTCTTGTTATTATGTTTGTCAGAATGTTTTTAATCAGTTCGCTGATAGAATTTGGCTATAAAATTAAAGGAGGGGCCGTGCTATGAGAATTACGCCGCTTGATATTCAGCAAAAGCAGTTCCCCATGAGGTTCAGGGGATTTGACGTAGATGAAGTCTACTCTTTCCTTGAACTGGTAAGGGAGGAACTGGAGGAGCTCCTGAGGGAGAATGCGTCGCAAAAGGAACATTTGGCCAGGGCCGATGAGCAGCTGCAGGAATTCAAGAACATGGAGACCACGCTTCGCGAGACCCTGATGACTGCCCAGCAGATGGTAGAGGACTACAAGACAAACGCGAGAAAGGAAGCCGAGCTTATCATCAAGGAGGCCGAACTCAGAGCGGATACCATGATCAAAGGGGCCCAGGAGAAAGTCGTGAAGATACACGAGGACATCGTGGATCTCAAGGGAATAAGACGCCACTTCAAAGAGGAGATCAAGAGGCTTATCGACAGCCATATGAAGATGCTCGAATTCGACAAGGAGAGAGAAGGAGAAGAATCGGGTGAAGTATAGCGCCCCCAAGGGCATGCAGGATATCCTGCCCCCTGATATCTACCTCTGGCAGCATATAGAATCCACAGCGCGGTCACTATTCTTCAGATACGGGTTCCAGGAAATTAAAATCCCTATAATCGAATCCACGGACATCTTTGTCAGGAGCATAGGCGCGGCGACCGACATTGTCGAGAAAGAGATGTATACCTTTCAGGACAAGGCGGGCAGAAGCATCACGCTGAGACCGGAAGGCACGGCGTCCGCTGTCCGGGGCTATGTGGAGCACAGCCTCTACAACCTGCCGTCACCGCAGAAGTTCTTTTATTCAGGCCCCATGTTCAGATACGAGCGGCCGCAAAAGGGGCGTTTCAGGCAGTTCTACCAGATAGGCGTGGAGGCTTTCGGTGTCTCTCAGCCGTCCCTGGATGCCGAAGTCATCGTCATGCTCAAAAATATCCTCGAAAGCATAGGTCTCAGGGATCTCGGCTTTGAGATTAATTCCATAGGGGATGAACAGTGCAGGCCGAACTACAAGAGAGCACTGGTCGATTTTTTCGGGAAGAACCTCAACGAGCTCTGCCCTGACTGCCGGCGCAGGTATGCCACAAACCCGCTCAGGATACTCGACTGCAAGGTTGAGCAGTGCATAGGACTGCGGCAGGGAGCGCCTGCTGTTACGGATTACCTGTGCGGCGAATGCAGGGAGCACTTTGACGAACTTCTATCCATGCTGCAATCCATGAACATACGGTATACCCTGAATCCGAACCTGGTGCGGGGACTCGATTATTACACAAGGACGGCCTTTGAGGTTACGAGCGGGCATCTGGGAGCCCAGAAAGCCGTAGCTGCCGGAGGCAGGTACGACAAGCTCGTCAAGGAATTCGGAGGACCTCCGACCCCGGCGCTCGGGTTTGCCATAGGCATGGAAAGGATCGCGGCTCTCTTGAAGGAAATCGCGCCTGTAGACTCCCCGGCTCCCAGGGTCTTTATCGCTACGCTCGGCAAAGAGGCGGAGATTGAAGGCTTTAAGATAGCCGAAGATTTAAGGACTATAGGTTTATGGGTTGAGCCTAATTACGGAGGAGCATCCCTGAAAAGCCAACTGAGAAAGGCAGACAGGCTCGGCGCAGAGTTCGCCTTTATCATTGGGGAAAACGAACTGAAGGTGGGGAAGATTCAATGGAAGAATCTGAAAAAAGGCGGGCAGGGAGAAGTGGAAATAAACGACCTTGCACCGTTCTTAAGGGGTGTTTAAACAACGGTTGTCAAACCACTGCTGTCCAAGATAATCTGAATTCATCGTACCCGACCCCGTAAAACAGCGGTTTTAGACGGGTAAATCCCCTTTCCCTCAACCCAGGTTGCCCTTTCATTTTTCTCCAAGCTCATTATGCTGTC
>JAMCVZ010000046.1 GCA_023476565.1 Nitrospirota bacterium | reverse complement strand
GGAAAATAAAAAGCCGGGAGTTGTAGCTCCTGAAAAAACAGCGTGCAATTTCCTCGGCAGCACGCTTACTGATAGCGTAAATATCATCGAGCTCGAAAGGCATATCAGACTTGAGGACCTCATCGACCTCCCTTGTGCTTACCAGGATGAACCAAGGCTCATTGTTATCCTCATACAGCGCCTGGAGCAGAGCGGCAGTGCCCAGAACGTTTGTTGATATACAGGCAGCAGGATTCTTCCTTGCGGCGCTCACTCTGCTTATCGCCGCAAGGTGAATTACACCATCTAATTCCTGCGTTATCTCTCTCGCAAATTCTATAGAAGCCAGATCACCTTGCACAAACTCCACCCCCTCAGGCATTTCTCTCGGAGGCAAAATATCCGTGGCCCTTATGGTGTAGCCTTCCTCGGAGATATACTTTATGAGATGCCTTCCTATAAAGCCGCTCGCCCCGGTTATTAATATTCTTCTGGCGGGACTATTTCCCTTCATAAAAGTTCCTGATACTGGAGATTACAAATTCTATTTGTTCATCACTCATTTCAGGATAAATCGGAAGGGAGAGTACTTCATTTGATATCTCCTCTGTTACGGGCAGATTGATTCCTGATAGTCCGAGAGCAGGTTGTTTGTGCAAAGGCGGATGCCAGTGCGCAAATGTCTCAATGCCTACGGAGAGCAAATATTGTTGGAGATCATCCCTCTTCATAGCGCGTATTACATAAGAACTGTAGGCATCCCAATAAAGCTCACTTTCAGGGGGGAACGGAAGTCTGACGTCAGGCGCATCTACAAGCGCTTGGTGGTAGCGCGCAGCTATTGCTCTTTTCTTTTCGAGCATTTTTGAAAATATATTCAGCTTGGTAAGAAGAACACCCGCCTGGAGATTATCAAGTCTGCTGTTATGCCCATAGAGAGCAATACAGGATTTGGTGCGCTGTCCATGATTTCTATAGAGCCGTATACTATCTGCTACTGTCTCGCTGTCTGTTGCCACGAGTCCACCATCGCCAAAACAACTGAGTGTCTTCATCGGATGGAAACTGAAGCATCCTGCATCCCCGAGGGCACCGGCCATTTTGCCCTTATATCTTGTCCCCAGTGCTTGTGCCGCATCTTCTATTATCGCAATGCCTCGGTCGGCTGCCAGAGCCCGTATCCTGTCCATATCACAGGAGCGCCCATTGAGATGAACAGGGATAATAGCTTTCGTACGTGGAGTTATGGCCTTTGTCAGGGCATCCGTATCCATGGTATACCCCTCTGCGCATATATCGACAAGAACAGGGGTCGCGCCAGAGTGAATAATAGCTGCTATAGTTGCCACAAAAGTATGCGCAACCGTAATGACTTCATCTCCACTTTCAACACCTAATGCCTTCAGAGCCAATACGAGAGCGTCAGTTCCACTGCCAACGCCTATCGCATATTTGACACCTAAAAATCGGGCTATTTTACTCTCAAATTTTTCGACCTCATCTCGCAAAATAAATCTTCCGCTTGAACAAATATCTTCGAGAGTATGTAGCATTTCTGCTCTCTGTGATAGAAAAGCGGCATGCAAATCTATATATGGCACTCTATAACGTTTCTGCCGAGATACTTCTTCAATATTATTTTTTCTGTTATTACTATGTGTTTTTGACATATCCTTTTCCCGATTATTAACAGAGTTCAGATAAAATTAATATGCATAGGTTTTTCTCCAGCAGAGCAGTTCAATTCTATCCTGCCGTCTTTTAAGTCCCCTAAAAATTCATTGACCTTATGTTGCAGGCACAGGGTACCGCACATCGTCCTCGCATCAAAATCCTCTGAGGCTATGAGTTTCAGGATTTCCCAATACCGATCACTTCGCCACAGCTCTCTAAAGGGCGTATCAACAATATTACCGATGTGATATCTTTTATACCTCGAATTAAAAAACATTCCGCATGGCGCAACGAGCCCTGAACCAGAAAGCTGGAGTATAAAAGGGGGGCCGTAACAACGGCTGTAACTACGTTTCCCGCCGCTCATGATTTTTGACCATTTAGCCCTAACGATGTATTCATCATCCGAAAACGCTTCAGCCTCTTTTAAAGCAGGAGTCAGCTCCCGGTATTTGGAATAGTCAACCCCCAGGCTTCCCACCTCATCATCACTGCAGTGTTTTATAACAAGATAATCAGCACCGATCTCTTTTCCCAACTTTGCCATTGGAATAATCTGGTCACCAAATTCTGGCAGCAAAACCATTTGCAACCCTATTGTTACATCGAGCCTCTTCTCTTTCTTTATTCTCACGCTTTCTCTTACTGTATTGATAACCTTATCATAACATTCTCTTTTGCAACCATGAATTTCAACATATCTCTCCGGTTGCGCAGCAGAGATGTTAAATCTGAGATAAGTCAAAGCAGGCAGTACATCTTCCAATCGTTCATCTTTTAACAAATAACCGTTTGTTCCCAATGCCAAATCAAGACCATCTTCCTTGCCTCTTAAGATGGCATCGTACAAGTAAGGAGAGCACGTACTCTCACCATCGCTGACAAAGCTTATCGCCTTAACGCCAAGACTTGCTGCGTCATCAAGGAATCTAAAGATCACATCTTTTGTGATTTTCTTTTCATTATTAGTCTGGAGTTGGCCATAGCAGTATACACACCTATACGTGCATCCTCTTGTCAATGCACAATCAATGGTGATAGGCGCTATTCGCTCGCCGTTCATCCAGGCCTTTAACCGATCCTCGTGCCACATCAGTTTATGTCCATCCAGTATTAGCCTGCCCATCCCTTAACTCTTCATACCCTTATATATCCTGCTTTATTATCCGTAATCCACTCCTCGACCATCTTGGAAAAATCAACTGCATACCCTCCGTAAGGATCAAATACTCTCATGTTTATCAATTGCATAATTTTTTTGTCATCCTCTCCACAACAGTGTGAGGGGCCCAAAAATTTGAAATAGTCGTTCACTCCCGTAGCAATAAACTTTACGTTCAAACCCTGCAATACCACATCGTTCCTTACCTGTTCCAGTGCGCGGAATGCAAGAAAATTCACAATTGAGTACACAACCGGGATGAGGCCTGTCATTGCCATACCAGCAGCTATACCTACGGTCCCCTGCTCCATAATGCCCATATTAAAGATCCTGTCGGGAAACTCTCTTTTGAAGTTATCCGTAACGCCAAAACCCATGTCGCATACAAGCAGCATAATTCTTTCATCATTCCTTGCAAAGGGAATGATTGTATCGACAATTTCTTTTCTGTAATTTTTTTTGTCGTTATTCATCCCGTCATCCCATCTTTAGCTCTTCTTCCGTGGGGAGACGGAAATGAAATTCCGGCACATTTTCCATACATGCTAATCCATACCCTTTCACGGTCCTTGCAATCAACACATAAGGCTTCAGTTCTCTTTCTCTGCTCTTTGACCAACGCTCAACAACAGAAATAATATCCCTGATCTTGTGGCCATTGCAGGTATCCACTTCGCATCCAAATGCCTTCAATTTTTTCTGCAAGTCATCCTTTCTCTTTTTCACAGTGAGGATATTTTCCAGAAAATCCATTGCCTGCAATCCATTGTTATCAATAACTATTGTTAAATTTGAGAGTCTATGTTTAACAGCAAACTGGACCGCCTCCCACATGGATCCCTCCTGCATCTCGCCGTCTCCGACGATACAATAAACATGGCACTTCTTATTCTGCAGTTTCGCGCCAAAAGCAATGCCTACCGCCATCGGCAATCCATGCCCGAGAGAGCCACAACCCGCCTCTATACCATGTGCACTACTGCGCTCTATACATCCCATTAAAAAACTGCCTTTATAGAAATTCTCCCACTCCTCCCGCCGAATATAACCGATATCTGCCAGGATTGCATACATTCCATAGCAACCATGAGCTTTTGAAAGGACAAGCCGATCCCTCTCTTCCCACTGCGGATCATCCGACAAATGCATTATTCTGTAATAGAGTGCCGTTAAAATTTCCACGCAGGAGAGCGAGGGAGCGATGTGTCCCGCCCCATTACCTATCGCGACCTCTACCAAGTCCCGTCGTATTTGATTTGCCTTATTATTTAATTGATAATTTGATAGTTTGTTCAAAAGCCCCACTTCCTAATACCTCTTGACCGTTGAGCAAAACACATGCTACCTTTCTCCTGTCATACAAAGTTTATATGCCTTGGCCTATCATTCAGAAATTCCAGAAATTCATTCACTCTTGCCATCCTGCAGTTAACTCTACACTCATCCTTGATGGCCAATCCATTACTGCCGAATTCAATGGAGTTTTCCCTCCGCTGCCCAAAGAGCACCGTTTGCATATCATCAGCATAGATATTCCCCGCTCCGAACCGTTCATCTCCAATGAATACGCTGCACGTATAAAAATCACCGTTCGCTGATATGTACCCCCAAAACGGAAGGGCATAACAGTGTTTGAAATCCTTTGTTCCTTTCTTATACATCTCCAGAGCGCTCTTCCTGAGTACGACATGCATACCATGCTGAGCTCTATATTCATCTGCAATACTCTGCACACCGTTTATAATATCCTGCGTATATGTTATATCTCTCTTCTTAAGCATCTTGGGATGTAAAGAGTATGGCTTGAGCACAAAATAATCGATGCCAAAGGAAGAAAATAATTCCAGTGCATTTCGAATATCCGTTATGTTTTCCTCGATAATAAGAAATTGGACGCCAATCGTAACATCAAGTTTTTTCTCGTTTTTTATGTGCACCGCCTGCTTTATGCTATACAGGGTTTTGTCAAAAAAGTTTGCAGCTACCTTATGGACCTTCGAGTAGACTGCTGCCGTTCCCGCATCTACACTGAATTTAATCCATGCCAAGTAAGGAAGTATTTCCGTCCAAATCTGGCTGTTCCCCAAAGAACCATTCGTGGTGATGGCGACGTCTATGCCACTTTTTTTCGTTACGCTTATGATCCGGGGCAAATCCTTATGCAAAAGCGGTTCTCCTTCCCCAGCATACATTATGCTCTTCACGCCAAGGCTGCCCATTTCCTTTAGTCGCTCACAGAGTATTCCGGTATCAAGCTGTTGTTTCTTCTGCATGGCAAAGTCCACTCCGCAGAAAACGCAGCGGTGATTGCAGAATGATACCGGAGAAATTTCAACATAGATGGGCGGAATGACTCGCTGCACCTGCCATGCATGCACACGGTCAAGATGCCAGATTAATTTGTGTCCATCTATACTATAGTTATCTGTCATATGATTTTAATCAACTAGTTATCATTGAGCGGATGCAAGCCATAACATGTTCGGGAGAAATCGTATTAATGCATTCGGTCGAGAATGAGCATTTCGGGCCGGAGCAGGGTCGGCAATGAAATTTCTCATTTGGAGTAACAGGGGCTCCCAGCGAATAAAAATGCACCTCTTTTTCATTTGTTGCTCCGAACAATCCTACTGTTTTCTTCTTAAGGGCAATAGCCACATGGAGACCGAGGCTATCGTTGCTGACAACACATCTGCACTTATTGATCCAATCAATATAGCTATACATATTGTCCAGCCCTTCCTGCCAGCTAACCGAAAGGCCCTCTCCCTTGCATAATTGCTCAAGCTCCTTCCAGTTTTCCATTTTCCACGCCTTTGTAGGCCATTTTGTTCCAACATGACAATTAAAGCCAATATCGTACTGCTCTTCAGTGGAAGGCTGATAGCCAAGAATATATTCCTCGCCTTTCCACCTCGCACCAAAAAGGTCATAAAGGCTGGCCTGCCATGTTCTGACAAGGGTTTGCTTTCTCCTATCATTAGTGACAATCTCCATCGCCTTTTCCGCAAACATATAGTGATCGGCCGTACCGGTAAGGGGATTAAATCTGAAACCGAAACGTTTCCAGGCTTTGATATTATCTGACATCGCACATATGCCGGCAACTTTTTCCAGATTAATCACGACATCGAACATTTCACTCTGCACCTGGAAGGCGGTGGTAAAGTCATAGGTGAGTATTCTGCTGATATAAGGATTGTTATAAAGCAGAGGAACTGCTTTTTCATCCGTGAGCCATGCAACATCATCGTTTTTGAACAAATGCAGTATCACCGTCGACCTCAGGACATCCCCCAGACTGCTGGCCCTGGAAATCTCCTTGTCAAACGTTTCCGAATAGCCAAGTTTTATAATAAGCACTTTCGTCTTCATACAACCTTAATATCAACCGAACAATGTCCCCACTCCTGAAATCGATTGAACTTTATTTTAATATCGCAAGGATTACAGTAGCCATATTTCGTACACCTTCTATATTCTCCAATAGTATACAAGTCATCGTTTGCAATATTGCCGATGGGGTTGCAGCCGGTATACAGATCGTGATGGCAATTATATACTGTCCCATCAGGCGCCATCAAAAGTTCAGTGGTTCTGCAAAGCACCTCTTTCTGTTCTAATTCCTCCTTCTCATGTAACTTACAGATTGCATCCGAATATACATACTCTCCATAGAGTCTGTCATTATGAAATCCGAGGAACGGCTTTACCCTAAAATCAATCCCCGATTTAACGGCATCTTCCTTTACCTCCTGTATCTGCGCCTCATATGTCGGATGATTAACCGCCCATATGCCTATATAATATCCTTTATCAAGCATTCTCATTGTCTTCACTTTCAATTCATCATAATTCACCGTAATCGGATGGTAGCTTACCCGTATCGATGCATACGGTGAATTACGCCTTAATCGCTCCGGATGTATATGCTGCATAAAGGCATTAATATCAAACTGTAAATTTGTAAGGAGGTCAATATGAATATCTTCCCTGAGATTATTAACGATGTAGTAAAAGTCTTTGTGGAGTGTCGGTTCGCCTCCTCCAATGGTTATCGGAATATCCCGCGTATCAATTCTGTTAATTATTTTTACCCATATTTTCCCATCGATTTCTGCGCATTTTTTCAATTCATTAATCCTATTAATACAATAGGGACATTTCAACTGGCACCTGAATGTCAAAAACGCAGCAATATAGTTGTAGTCTTCAGGAAGCACAGGAAAATTGGATACCTTCATCGATAATCCCCTTTAAAATAAGCAGCATTAATTGTCTTTCTAATTATACTTTTCTAAATACCGGTTCAAGTAATTTACCCTCTATTAATCCATAAACCATATCATAATCAATACTGTATTTTAAAATATCCATTACCTCAGCATATACGGATATGGTCTTATCGATAATTTCGTCGCTATGAGGCAGTGATACATTATGCCCGCCGGTGAACAATATGCCCCGTTTCACGCATTCCTGCTGAAAAAGGGTTTTCAGCTTAAGGCTCTCTTTTTCTTCCCCTTTAAAGCTCACAACTGTTCTTATAGGGTACCCATCTATAGATAAAATGTCTTCAAGTCCTTTTTCTTTTATAAGCTTTTCCACCCCTTCTTTAAGCTTTTTCCCCTGTGACCGAATATATTCGATAACTTTATGTTCTTTCATATATCTGATAGTCGAAATAGCCGAGGCTATAGAAATCGTTTCTCCGCCGAAAGTAAAGGAAAAGAATATTTCATCAAAAAATTCCATAACCTCCTTCTTTCCAACTATGGCGGATATGGGCATTCCGTTCCCCATTGCCTTTCCGACACAGGCGATATCCGGCGTAATACCGAAAAACTCCTGTGCCCCTCCTATGGAAAACCTGAAGCCTGTAACCACTTCATCGAACACGAGCAAAGCTCCATTTTTATGGGCAATCTCTTTTACCTGTTCGAGAAAGCCGTTTTCAGGAGCATCGAGACTCACCGGTTCCATAATCACGCAGGCAATTTTATTATTGTACTCGGCAAACAGTTTCTTTAAGGAGTCGATCCGGTTGTATTGAAAGGTCAGGGTGAGTTTCTTCACCTCATCAGGAATTCCTTTGCTGCGGGTCGTTGTGGCTATATACCAGTCCTGCCATCCGTGGTAGCCGCAGCACGCCACATAATCCCTTCCAGTATATGCCCTTGCCAGCCTCACTGCAGCAGAGGTAACGTCAGAGCCGTTCTTCCCGAAACGCACCATTTCAGCGCACGGTATCACCTGCGCAAGGAGTTCGGCAAGCTCGTATTCCAGATAGTGGGGCAGGGTAAAGGCACTCCCTTTTTTCATCTGTCTTTCCATGTCCCGAAGGACAGGCCCAAAGGCGTAACCGAGAATACATGCGCCGAGCCCCATGGTGAAATCGACGAAGGTGTTGTCGTCCATATCGGTGAGGCAGCAGCCCTCACCCTCTTTTATAAAAAGAGGTGCGGCCCCGGCGCTGAACTGGAGGTATGACTTGCTGAAGGTCTGGGAACCGTTGGGAATGAGTTTCAGCACCTTTTCAAAAAGCGCCATATTATTGGAAAACTGCAGCGGCTTCCCCTTCAATCCCTTTATAAACTCCCTGTCTGCATCCAGCGATTTCCGGTAGCCTTCATTCACCGTAATATGTTTTATCTTTTCCAAGAGCCGCGGGTCTTTCTTGATCAATCCGGCAACGTCTTCGTAGGTAAAATACATGTCCTCAAAGTTTTTCAATATTGTTTCGATGACATCTGCATCCTCCCTGTAGTCAAGGCTGAGATGTATACCGGACATATCTTCACCGTAAGGCACATATACCTTCTTCAGGGCCTTCGATTTCCTTATATAAGGACCTACATGCTCCCTTTCAGAGGGGATCTTTGCAGACCTGTCCGCTTCGAGTATGGCCCTGCTCCGTATTACTTCGACATCAAAGCCGTCGATAATATTGGTGAGGGTAAGGTAATCCGGCTCAAGCTCATGAAACCTGGAAAGCGCAAAATTCACCAGCCGGTAATCGGTCAAGGTGCAATCTCCCGTTATTCTGATGATTATATCCAGGTCGAAATCCCTTACCGCCTTTGCAAACCGTCCCAGCACGTCGTCAACACTGCCCCTGATCACATTCCAGTCCTTTTTCCTGGCAATTTCAACGAGCGCATCGTCGTCCTTATCATCCGACGTGGCCAGGATTTTATAATCAGCATCCACCTTTCCGCATCTTTCAAAAACCCATTCGATGGCGGTTTTTCCGAGAAAGTCATGGAGCATCTTCTTTGGGTATCGCGTTGAACTGCTTCTCGCCTGAACTACAATCCCGGTCCTCATAAAACCTCCAGCGAATAAAGTTTTGCGCCGTTGAGGCGAACTTTAAGTGCAATATCACCTTTAAAACCGCTCTTGATTCTATAGCTTACAGAATCAACACCTGCAATTTTAAAAGTCTTTAAACTCTCTCTACCTTTCATAATCTCAATAGAAATTGAACTGTCTTCTGCATCTGCATTAAGGGTAATTAATCCCTTGTTCATTCTATAGGGTTCTGTAACAAAGCAGCCCCCGCTTGAGGAATAGGCACAGACAAATCCATCCTTTCTCAAATTCGCAACACCTATGCAAAACCCGTGTCTTTCCAGATCATAGGGGACTCCTTCGTGCCCTACTCCATGACTAAAATTTGAGCCCCCGTAATAAATAATAGTTCCGTCCTTTAAAAAAACCGGGGCGCTCGCGGTATAGATCATATCAGTATCCCATCCGTTCCGGCTCAATGGGATGAAGGGTTCATCAGAAATCCTTTTCCATTGTTTGCCGTCGTCGCTACGCACTAAATACACTTCCACCTTTCCGTCATGAGTGCCTTTTTCCACCTCGTAATCTATATAAAAAAGCCACAGGAATCCGAGATAGCTCTTGCCGTAATTAAATCCGCAAAGGCCGTAAAAATCAGCCCATTTAAATCCCCGGGCGGCAGCCAACCTATCCTCGCTCTCACCGGGAACCCATAAAGTCCCGGGTTTGCTCCAGTGAACAAAGTCCTCGCTCTCGGAAAACCCCACGCACCTCCTTGTCCTTTTATTCTCATCGATCATGTAAGTTTTTACAAAAGCTACGAATTTGTTCTTTACCGTATCTTTAAAAGCAGGTGAAACATCGCTGAACCATGTCTTTTTTGTATGGCTGTTGGGAAATTTCAGGACAGGGAGCACAGGATTTTTATCATATTCCTTAAAGTTAATTCCGTCTCTTGAAAATGCAACGCAGTATCCCCCGTCAGTATACCCAAACAGTTTATAAGGAAAATCCTTGTCACCGGAATCATATATAACGCTCGGTATGTGGTATGTCGATACGATATTTGTTTTACAGCTTTCAGGTTTGGTTTTTTTCAGATAAAAATCCTTTATTTCACCATTTACAGCTACGGTTGGATATACATCAGGCTTTTCAAAGCAGAATTTTTTCATAAGGGGCTTGTGCCACTCTATGCCGTCTTTTGAGCGTGCATAATTGACAAAAAATCCATATCCATCAACATAGGACTGATACCACATTCTGTAGAGTGGTCCTTTTTTCATAACCGAGCCATAAAGGTATGTGTGTATTTCCTCCCAGGGATATTCAGGGACAATTACAGGACTTTCATGTTTTTTCACTTCCCCCTGCCTGAATTCAATGCCCTCCATGTGAGCAAGAGAAGATGTATTCGGAAAAAGTATCTTCATGCCTTCCACCGGTATGGCAGGATGATATCTTCATCATAAACTGCAAGATCCGGCAAAAGAGATTCAACCTGTTTAAATTTCCCGCAAGATACGTCAGAGAAGCATTCCCTATTGCTGAGAAATTGCTCTGCGCTATCAACGCCGATAACAACCCCGTCAACCTGAGATTTTGAGATAGCAAACAATAAAGCCAGGCATTCAGGCCTCATGGAATGACTTTCGGATATATCCCGAATCCTCCTCAGTTGTTTCCCGACTTTCCGGAAGTTTCCTTCAAGTCCACGGTTATCAAGAAAAAACAGGCCCTGCAAAAAGACAGATCTTGCAAACAAGAGATGTCCGCGAGTTTTAAATGTCTGCATAAAATTATCTGAAAGGAATCTCTGGTCGAACAAATTCAAAGGGAACTCTATAGCCAGATTATCATGGGTCTCCCGTACCACATGTTCAGCCTCTTCAGGATGGTAAACCGATACCCCATAGCGTCCGATCACTCCATCTCTGCATAAGGTCTGCAATGCGGGAATTATTATTTTGCCGTATAGTTTATACGTTTCAAACGAGTGGATGAGAAGTGAATCGATAAGGGAAATATTCATTCTTTTCAGTGCCCCGTAAATCTCATCCTCAACGGCTCTTGAATCCAGATACTCTCTCCTGGGGAGCTTTCCGATGACTCTGAATACTTTCCCGCGTCTTGCAAAGAATTCCCCGATGATCTCCTCCGCATCTCCATAAACACCAGCCGTATCAATCCCCCAGATACCTTCAGCCCTTGCAAGCTCAAGTATTTTAAATATTTCATCTCTGTCCAATTTCTTTTTATTGGCAATACCGTATTTCAGCCCAAAATTGGCAGTTCCAAGGATTACTTTACCTTTCATAGAACATCCGCAAGCATCCCAGAATTAATAAAAAGACCATCAATCAGCCTCTCCAAAAGATCCAAAAGCCAGGTTCAGTTTTTCCTCAATTCGACATGAATCTCGAAATTATGAAAAAAACTAAAAGTATACGATTTTCCACCGCAATCATAAGTATAAGTACTATTCAGATCGAAGTCATTGGTATCAGTACTCTTATGCAAATCATTGTTGCATACTCCAGCCGCCAGATCAAAAAGGCCTCTTAATGAGGCCTCCATACCATGATCAAGGGTTTTAAAAACCTTGCCGTCTATATCGTTTTTATTTACTTCCTTATAGTAAACGCTTATTGACTTGCTCTCCAACAAGCGAACCAATTGCCTTTTTTCCTGGACTTTGACCAGCTGATCATTTTCAGAGTGGAATATACAGTATTTCGCATCAGATTCCATTACGTGATTCTCTTTTATTACACTTCTGATGCTCTTGCAATCATCAGAGAAATAATTCGGGGAGGCATCATCTATTATCGTCCAGGGGGTATCCTCGGCATAAGGGAACCCGACTCCATCAATGAGAATATGCTCGTGACTCATGAATTCCTTGCCGGCAACATCTGATAAGCACACTTTAACAAAGCCGGAATTATCAATAATCCGGGAAAACGTTTTCGGTGCGAATTTCCCCAAAAGCAATGCAATGTAACCACCATAAGAGCTCCCGAAGGCTACTATCTTTTTTCTATTAATTCCGTATCTCCTGAGCACATCCCCCACTACTGCCAAGCAATCTACAGCAGGCAGAAATCCGAATGACTGGTATTCTCCCCCAGCGTAAGTCCTTATCAGCCTGCACAGCGTGTCGAGCCTCTTAATCCCCTTTTGCTTTAATGTCTCGGCAAGCAAATCCGTCCTCAGCACGGTATTCACCATATATGACCCGGGGGATATCCCGTATATATGGTCTATGAGAGCAGGTAAATTCTCGGCGGTTATATAATTAAATCCCCTTTTGGGCCCTTTGATACCGATTCCGAAATAATTCACACCGGCAACAAGACAATTATATTTACCTGCTAAATAAGGCCTCAGCTTATTGCGCTGATAATCGGAATCTGCTCTATCCCCGAAGCCGGGGATTGCCAGTATCAAGCCGGTATCTTGGTTTATCGGCTTATCCGGAAAGGTCAGAAAATATTCCAGTTCTTTCCGCTCAAATCCAAGCTCAATATCCGGGTGCGGTTTTATAACAAATCTCTGCTCCAAGCATGTGCTCCTTTCAATTACCTCATATTCCCTACCGTGCTGACAATGCTCTCATAAATGCTTAAAGACCTCAAAAATACGGGTAACCACAGAATTAATTTCTCCATCACCCATTGCCGGATATATGGGGATACTGATCTCCCTCTGGTAGAAATCCTCGGCTATCGGGCACAATCCCCTTTCATATCCCAGCTTTTGATAATAGGGCTGCAGGTATACCGGGATATAATGCACCTGGACGCCAAGCCCCGCCTTTCTCATCTGCGTGAATATCGCTCTTCTTTTATCTTTATATCCGTCCTTCAGCCTGACGGGATAGAGGTGATATGATGAATATGCATACCCCCTTTCGGGCGGCAGATCAAAATACGGATTATCTTTAAAAGCGAGAGAATAGCGTTCAGCAATATATCTCCTTCTCCTTGTAAATGCATCAAGTTTCTTGAGCTGCGATGTGCCGAGCGCCGCCTGGATGTCAGTCATCCGGTAATTGTTTCCCAAAAACTGCATTTCGTAATACCAGTCACCGTGGGATTCGTTTACAAAATCCTCTCTGGTAATCCCATGTGTCCTGAATTGTTTCAATCTCCGGTAAATTCCCCGGTCATTTGTCAGCGCAGCTCCGCCTTCACCGGTAGTAATCGGCTTTACCGGGTGGAAACTGAATACCGTAATATCGGAGAGTCCCCCTATCTTCCTGCCTGAATATTGCGCTCCGATTGCGTGGCATGCGTCCTCAATCACGATGAGCCCGTGTTTCCGCGCTATATCGCGGATCCCGTCCATATCGGCGGGATGCCCGGCATAATGGACCGGAACTACTGCTTTCGTTTTAGGCTTTACCGCCGGCCCGGCCAGGCCCAAATCAATGTTGCCCGTATCGCCCTCCACATCCACAAAAACAGGCTTTATACCGAGCATCAAAGCCGCATTGGAGGTGGCGGCAAAGGTTATGGGTGAAGTGATCATCTCATCCGCCTGACCCAACCCCGCCGCAAAATACGCGGCGTGCAGCGCGGCTGTTCCGGATGAAAATACGACCGCGTAGCAGGCGCCTGCATATTCGGAAAGCGCTTTTTCAAATGCCTCAACAGCAGGTCCCTGAGTGAGATAATCCGACTTCAGGACTGAAACTACCGCCGCGATATCCTCCTCGTCTATGGCCTGCCTGCTGTAAGGGAAAAAATCAGTCAAGCTCGAGCCCCCGGACCATGGCGGTAATTTCGTCGGTATCGAGCCACTGCTCGTTCTTGTCGCTCCTGTAGAAGAAGCCGTCAGACATTCTCGGGTATTTGGAGTAGCCGTAGTGTTTGTTGTCCTGGAAGCTGAACTGGGGCAATATTACATAGATGTCACCCATGTCCACGGTATTTCTTCCTTCGTCCTCTGAAATGAGCGATTCATGCAATTTTTCTCCAGGCCTTATGCCGATAAATTCGCATTCACCGTCAGGACACATCGCCTTCACGATATCCGTTATCTTCGTGCTCGGGATTTTCGGGACAAAGACCTCGCCGCCAACGCTGTCCCTTGCAGCCCTGCATACAAGGTCCACTCCCTGGGAAAGGGTTATCCAGAACCTCGTCATCCGCTCATCGGTAACGGGAAGCTTTTTCTTTCCGCCATCCACTAATTGTTTAAAAAGAGGGATCACGCTTCCCCTGCTGCCGATAACATTTCCATACCTGACGACAGAAAAAGAAGTTTCCCTGGCGCCGACGTAGGCATTCCCTGCAATGAATAATTTTTCCATCGCAAGCTTTGTGGCGCCGTAAAGATTTATCGGACTGACAGCCTTGTCGGTTGAGAGCGCAATAACCCTTTTAATATTCATGTCTATAGCGGCTTCGACGATGTTCTGGGCGCCCAGGATATTGGTCTTTACCGCTTCAAAGGGGTTGTATTCCGCTGCAGGGACCTGTTTGATTGCAGCAGCATGGATGAGGTAATCAACCCCGTCAAACGCCCTGTAGAGCCGCTCCTTATCCCTTATATCGCCTAAAAAGTATCTGACAGGATATTCTGAGTCAGGGAAAATGCGTGACATCTCAAACTGCTTGAATTCATCTCTGCTGAAGATTATCAACTTCCGGGGCTTGTAATTTTTCAGAACATATCCAGTGAACTTCTTGCCGAAAGAGCCGGTTCCACCGGTAATAAGTATTACCTTGTCATTAAACATGCCATCTCCTCACATCTTTGGGATTGAAAAATATATGGCCCTTTTAAAAAAATCGCCTGCATTGGATCTGCAATAATCATACCTATCAGGTAATGTCGGGCAATCTTATTGAAATACTTATTAATTATTATGGCTTCTCTTTACCTTTTCCCTTGTTTCTCTTGACGGCAGGAAAAGATTGCCTGTCATAAAATTGACTGTTTTCTTATCGGATTTTTACAGGAAAAACTTTAAGATGAGCTCTATTGGCGCTTCGGCCGGAATGTTTTTTATAAAAAAGATGAAAACTGTGGTTTTTATGCTTCTTCTCTAATCCTGCCGTCTTTTTCGATCCTGTAATATTTCCCCCTCCAGAAGACCTTACGTCCGGAAAAACTCCACACCCAGATTCCGAAGCTCAGCACATCCTTGATCGGCACGATCGGGAGCCATTTTAACCAGCCCCTGGAGCGTATAACCTTTCTGTACAGAACGAGCGCCAGACCGAGCCTTAAGACAAGGACAGCGCCGACCATTGAGAGAGATAGAATCGTCGTGCCATGCAGAAAGAGGTAGACCAATGAAAGGGGGAGCATATGCGTGATACCATAGCCGAAAAACCCTTTCGGCCTGGAGGCCCTGTATGTTCTGGCCCATCTGAGTTGATGGATAAGGTAATCGGCCATGCTCATATGTCCGGCAACATTCTCTATTACATACCGGGAAAGGATTATATGGTAGCCCTTTTCCCACAGTCTGTTGCCTATCCGGTAATCATCGGCAAGGTAATCGGCAATGACCGAAAAGCCCCCGATATCCTCAAGCGATTTTTTTGAAAGGAACATGGACGCGCCCAGCCCGAACGTTATGCCTTCCAGCCGCCTGGCCACAAGCACGGAGGGAATAAAATCAAGGGCAATAGTAAGCGATTCAAGGGCAGCGCCTGCAGATACAGGGTTCGGGATTTTATAAAGTGAGGTGACAAGACCTACATTTTCCCGGCTGAAATACTCTCCGGTAATCCTCCCGAGGTAATCGCGGTCTGCCCTCATGTCGCTGTCGCTCATTGCCAGCAGCGTATAGCGCGCTGCCTCAGCAAGCCCCTGCAGGTTCGATATTTTCCGGTTGACTCCCGGGCCCGTTTCATTTACTACAATGCGGACAGCGCAATCCGGCTGCGCGGCAGCTACCTCCCGCGCATCGGCAAGTGCGCTGTCTCCGGGATCAGTAAACCCTAAGAGGACCTCGTATTCGGGATAGTCCTGTACGCAAAAACTCCGTATGTTATCCTGGAGATTCGGATCATAGCCTCTCAAAGGCTTTATAATGGAAACGGGCGTGTGCGACAGAACTTCGCCACACTCCCCTTTTCTTGTGAAGAATTCCACTACACAGAAAAGAGAAAAAAGACTATAGACGCCCGAGGATACGATGAGCAGAAGCACTATTGTTTCCACAGTTTCAGAAGCGCCTGTCATGAAACAAGCCATGTGCAGGATATTTTATAGGCCATACTAAATCACTAACAAAAAATGAACCTGAATTCAAGGAGAATCTTTATGGAGGATAGTAAAGAGGGCGGTTTCAGGGTTATATGCTTATAGGCGATTAATTGATATAATTTCTGTAATATCTCTTTTGCTCAAATTTTGGGACAGCTATGAAACTATCGTTGTTTGCGGCTTTCCCGCACGAATTAAAGCGCATACTTGAAAATTTGAAGGCCCCGAGGATTTTGAAGGGGGAACCTTTCACGCTCTTTTTTGCACAACGCTCCCCTATTGAAATTGTAATGGCACAGACCGGAATGGGGGCCTGTAACGCGGAAGCCGCCCTGAGCTATGTGGCTGAGAAGCACAACCCTGATTTTATTTTATCCCTCGGGTTCGGCGGCGCTCTTTATGATGGGGCTTTGGCCGGCGATCTTGTATGGGCCTCTAAAACCATACTCATTCCTGATCGCTCAGCGAAGGGGCACATGATCGACTCACACTATAGCGCCCCGCACTTTTTTGAAATACCGGGCGCCAGGGAGATCGCGGGAAGGCTTGCCGCTAAAGTAAACATGCACGAGGGATGCGTTGCAACCATGGGAAAGCGCATGAGAAAACAGGAACTGCTGCAGATGCTGCCGCAGGGACTCCTCTCTCCCGTATGCGACATGGAGACATTTTATCTGGCGCGGCTCTCCATGCAAAGAAGCCTGCCTTTCTTTGCGATCCGCTCGATCACGGATCCGGCTGATGATGATATCCCGGCGGGGCTTTTCAGTGTGGTTGACGGTTCGGGCAGATACAGCATTTACAAGGCCCTCACGCTGCTTATCGGCAAGCCGGGTCTTATACCGCACAGCATAAGACTCGGAATCAATTCCGAAAGGGCGGCGCAAAATCTATGGCAGGCAGTCGAAGCCTTAATAGAGGCCCTGGGCAGGAAGGCAAAGACATAGGGCCTCACGGCGATTGTATTGACTACCTGCAAGCTTACGGATTCCATCAGGGTTTCTTCAGATTCCAGAGCGCAAGCCTGATGAGGTCTTTCGGGTGGGAGAAGGCGGTTCTCATTGCAGTTGCTTCGTAACCGCTGTGCACCATGCAATCCCTGCATCTCGGGTCAGCGCCTGCCTCATACCTTTTCCACGGAGTTTTCTCCATAAGCTCCCGGTAAGATGCATAGTAGGCATCGGTTATCAGGTAGCAGGGTGATTTCCAGCCGAGCGGGTTGCGGGTAGGATTGCCCCATGGGGTGCAGCTCATCTGCCTTTTGCCTTGCAGGAAATCAATATAGACAGGTGAATTGATAAAGGGGAATTTTTTGAAGAAGAGCGCCATATGCCTGAACCTCTCCATGGCCTCGTCCCTGCAAAGAAATATATTGTTTTCCACTCTCTCATAGCTGAAGGCAGGAGATATAAGGATGCCGTCCACCCCGAGGCCCTTCAGCAGCGCAAATAACCTCTCAAGCTCCTCAGTATCCGAATTCTTGTAAACAGAGGTATTCGTGCTCACCCTGAACCCCCTTTGTTTTGCTTTTTTTATGGCCCCTATCGTCTTTTTAAAAGTACCGGCCCTGTTGGTTATGAGATCGTGCGTCTCTTCCATCCCGTCTATGTGAAAGTTCAGGGTAAGCTCTGTGCACGGCTTGAATTCCTCAATAAAGGACCCGGTAAGAATACCGTTTGTGCAGAGATATACATGTCTTTTCATTCCGAGCAGCTCCGCCACGAGCGGGTTCAGCTCCTGATACAGGAGGGGCTCGCCTCCGGTGACCGTCACAACAGGGGCCCTTGATGCAAGCGCCGCGTCAATGCACTGCTCCAAGGAAAGGTCATCGGCTTGCTCCTGGTTGTGCAGCCTTATCCTGTCACAGCCCGCGCAGGCAAGGTTGCAGCGGTGCGTGGGTTCGAGCATCAACACCAGGGGAAACCTTTTTATCCCGTCAAGGGCGTTTTTAATAATGTATTTTGTCAAAGATACGTGAAGGCTGACCGGGAAACGCATATACATTGTCATCAGGAAGTCATTGGATTGTTTTTTCTGCGTGCTATAAACCGGAGGGCATCGTCCAGCTCGCTGAGCGAGATATGCGTGTTCTTGCAGGGGCCCTCCGGCCTCTTGTTAGGGATGGCAAGCACGGGAATCCTCTTTGCAACGTCCTTGATCCCGCTCATCAGGTCCCTCTCGCAGGCAAGGGCGAGTATAAACGCAGGCCGGTACTCTTTGATCGATGCCCGCGCCTCCTCACCGCCTCCTGCGGTGATGACCTTAAATGAATTGCCGCTCATCCTGCTGATGATCTGGTTTCTGACCTCTTTTTTAAGACACCTCGGCAGCAGGATCAATATCCTGTCGGGGGTGTCCAGCGTGCCCATATGTACCTTGACCAGGAGATTATGGGCCTTGATAAAAGAATTCCCGACCCGGTCTCTGCTTATGCCCAGTTTCTCTCCAAGCCATATGGTTTTGGGGAGAAGGGAGAGAAAGAACCTCTCAACCTGTCTGTAAGGAAACAACGGTTTCCCGAATTTGAGAAGCGCTATACTTTCTCCTGTTGCAAAAATGACGAAGAGCGCTGTAAATCCGACAACAGCCCATTCTACGGGATCGGAAACGTAAGGGCTCAGTTGCTCGATTCTCGGTTTTATTAAAAACCATCCGGATGAAATCAATACGACGGACAGAAGCACAAGGGCGCCGGACAGGATAAAAAAAGTAGCCATGCGCTCGTCTGTTTCAGATTCACGCGGCTTGCCGTCCCAGTCTACCCATTCATCCCCGAGCTTTCTATCCGTCTTATCTACAGGGTGATCTTTGCTCTCCCCGAACATCGCATCCTCCCGATATACCCGTTCTCCTCAAACCATTTGATCGCCCTTTCCAGCGCACCCTCAATAGAGCTCCGGGGCATGTTCAATTCACGTACTGCCTTTGAGCAGTCGAAATACATATACTTCCGCGCCATCCTCACCCCCGTGAGCGGTATCCGGGGATGTTTATTGGTTATCCACTTTGAAAGCGTCTCGTTGATATAGGCGGCGCATAATACAGGAAGATAGGGAAGCCGCACTTTCGGGGGTTTGCGGCCTGTTATGGCCGCGATCACTTCAAAAAATTCCCTGAGGGTCATATTTCTGTTGCCGAGTATATATTTCTGGCCGATCCTCCCGTGCAGGGCCGCGTGCCAGTGGCCGGCGGCAACGTCTTCAACATCCACGAAATTCAGGCCGGTATCAAGATATGCCGGAATCATGCCATTGAGGAAATCGACTATCATTTTCCCGGTAGGTGTCGGTTTCCTGTCCATGGGGCCTACGGGAGTAGAGGGATTCACGATTACAACAGGGGCTCCCTGTTCAAGATATTTACAGACTTCCTTTTCGGCAATAAATTTGGACCTCTTGTAATGGCCGATCATTTCTTTTATGCTCACCGGGGTATCTTCATTGGAGGGCCTGCTGTTCCGGCCGGCGGCAAGCGCCCCAACCGTACTCGTATAAACGACCCTCTCCACGCCCATTTTCATGGCTGCTTTCATGATATTTATTGTCCCCTGCACATTTACCTGATACATATTCCAGGGGTCGGGGACCCAGAGCCTGTAGTCAGCCGCAAGGTGATACAGATGGCTGCAGCCTTTGAGCGCCTTGCAAACGGATTCGAAATCCCTCACATCTCCCCTGCAGAGCTCTACGTGCAGGGCTTCCAGTGCGGATACATCGCTTTCTTCGCGCACCAGGGCTGCGACCCGGACACCTCTGTCTCCCAAAAGCCTGGCCACATGAAATCCGATGAACCCCGTGGCCCCGGTTACGAGAGCCCTCATTTGCGGGTTCCCCTGCTTACGTGCTGGGAATAGAACCTTCCAAGGGCCATAAGGGGAAAACAGTTCCTGTAATTGTGGTACCGTATCATGAAATACTTGGGGAACCCTGTGCCGGTAAACCCTTGCTCATCCCAGGTCCCGTCGGCGGACTGCCTTTTGAGGAGATATGATACGCCCTTGATTACCTCCTCGCACATTCCCTCCCCCGCTGCAAGCAGCCCCAGAATCGCCCACGCCGTCTGCGACGGGGTGCTTGTGCCGCAGCATTTTAACGTCGGATCCTCATACGATTCACAGCACTCCCCCCAGCCGCCGTCTAAGTGCTGGTTGTCTTTCAGCCATTTTACCGCCCTTTTCACGTACGGGCCCGACATATCCTCCCCTACGGCCCCGAGCCCGACAAGCACGGCGCTGGTGCCGTAAATGTAGTTCACTCCCCATCTCCCCCACCATGGGCCGCTTTCCTCCTGCTTTCTTTTAAGAAACTCTATAGCCCCCCGGACAATGCCGTTGTTTGCCCTGTACCCGACAAGGCCGAGGAGCTCAAGCACCCGGCCGGTGAGATCCGGGGTGCTGGGGTCTATCATTGCCTCAAGGTCCCCGAACGGAAGCTGGTTCAAAATCCTCATATTGTTATCGACATCAAAGGCCCCCCAGCCGCCGTCCTTTCCCTGCATTCCCAGTATCCATCGGAGCCCGCTTTCCATATTTTCGGGTTTGATGAATTCCTTATCTTCATACCTGTTAAGGAGCATTAAAACCACCGCCGTATCATCCACATCGGGATACCGGCTGTTTTCAAACTCGAACGCCCAGCCGCCGGGCCTGAGGTGAGGTCTCTTGATGCTCCAGTCGCCTTTTTGAAAAATCTGTTTTGAGGTCAGCCATGAGCAGGCGCTTACAAGGGAGCGGTGTTCCCTTTCCATTCCCGAGTAAAGCATCGCAAGGGCGGTCAGGGCTGTGTCCCATACCGGCGAAATACACGACTGGAGGACGATCTCGTCATCCCGTTCAATGGTGAATCTTTCAAGGGCATCAAGTCCTTTTTTTATCGCCCCGTTCGATACATCGTAGCCCATCGCGGAAAGGGCGATAATCGAGTTGACCATTGCAGGCTGTATCCCGCCCCAGTCGCCGGTCGGTTCCTGATGCTCGAAGAGCCATCGCTCGGTAGCCTGCAGAGCCCTCTTCCTCAAAGGCCCTGCGGGTATGGCCTCCATAGACTTAATCATCCGGTCCAGAATGATAAAAAATCTCTTCCACGAAAAAAGAGAGAGCCTCTGTGTCGTGACAGGCGGCACTTTATAAGGTTCCTTATAGAGCTCCTGTATCCGCGCGCTTTCAGGCAAGGGCCTCACCGGCCTGCGCGCGAGGATCATGGAAAGCGGTACGATCGTGGACCTCGCCCAGCTCGAAAAATTGTATATGCTTATCGGGAACCAGGCAGGGAGAATGTTTATTTCTACGGGGATCGAGGGGATAGCCCTCCAGTCGAATTCCCCGAAGAGCGCAAGGAATATCCTGGTAAACACCCTGGAGGTCTCAACGCCTCCCTTTTCATGTATAAATGCCCTCGCCTTCCTCAAGGCGGGTTCTTCTGAGGAGAACCCTGCCAACTTAAGGGCAAAGTATGCCTCGGCCGTTGTGCTGATATCTCCCTTTCCCCCCCAATATATCGACCAGGTACCGTCGGTCCTCTGGTTTTTGAGTATGTGATTTGCCATCTTCCTGTCCCTTTCCCTGTCTTCCAAGCCCAGGAAGCGAAGGAGCATCAGGTATTCCGCCGTTATGGTCACATTGGACTCCAGCTCATACCGCCAGTAACCATCGGTGTGCTGCTGGCTCACGTAATATGCTTGTGTCTTCCTTAAAGCTTCCGCTACTCTCTCCATGAGACCGTGGTGGCCCGGAATTGAGAGGGACATGCCCTTTACCTTTCTCGGCATTGCGGCCGGCTTTGCCGTAAAGGGCAGGTCTATGGTTCTGTTCTTCTTTCTCCCCAGGGTAATATCCATCAACACATCCCTCTGCTCCTGCCGGAGCGGGAACTGCCTGACACGGTTTGAAAGCATAAAAATAAGGGCATGTTCTGCATCAGGAGCTCCTTTCTTTTTCAGCATGATGAGTTTCGGAGTTGCTTTCGTTGCCGTCGCACCCGTTGATCCGGCAGTCCGGGGACTTCTGCCTGCTGTCGAGTGCTACAAAAACAATGCCGACGGCAATAATGACGGTTCCGACCCAGCGGTACCACGAAACATCCTCTTTAAGGACAAATTTCGCAAGAGCCGCTGCAAAAATGTACGACAGTGCCGTAAGGGGCATGACAAAACTGAGATCCGCCCAGGACAGTGCAGCGAGATAAAAGAAAAAGAAAATGCCCAGAAAGACCACACCGATGAACACGTAAGGACTGCGGACAACCGACAGGACAAGATCGAGCCACTGCGAAGGCTCTTCCAATCTTATCTCGCCTGTCCTCTTCATGCCGTAGCTCAAAAGCGCCTCCCCTATGGCGGCACACAGCGTTGCCAGCAGGATCACAACAAATGTCCTCACCGTTTCTCCTCTGCGCAGGCACTGTTTGCAGCAGCTCCGGACAGCTCCCTGTAACCGACAAACGCCGCTCCAAGCCCGGCTGCCCTCTCGCGCACCCTGCACGAGGTAAGGGCCTCCAGTTCCTGCCGCCCTTCAACAGTCGCTGTATCGGGGTGTGCAAATACTTCGGCAACCCTTCCCCTGGCATTGTTCACCATATCGATGAGGCTGTTCTCGTCGATGTTTCCTGTCCGTGCCGGCCCGTACACAGCGCAGGCCGCCCGAAGCCCGTATGCGCGGGCCAGCCTCATGTTATATGTCCCGAGCGCTCTGAATACCGCCCACTCGAAAAAGGGCGTTATTCCGCGCGAGGTTGAACGCACCTTGAGGATTGCCTGCAGCGGTTCGCGAGGGAGCCGCACCCAGCCAATCCCTCTCTGCGATGCCAGCCGGCACAGTATGACGAATATGACAGGGTGCATATGGAGGTGATGATGGCTGTCCACATGGGTAAGTCGTATGCCTGCATTCTCCAGACGAACGAATTGCGCCTCTATTTCCATCTCGATTTGAGAACGAAGTCCCGGTCTCATATATTTCAATCCGGCCTTTGCCGGACTTGCTTCGAAAAACCCATCAGCATCAGTCAGGTCCGGTATCTGCGTGTGCGGCAAAACAGACCTGCCGTCACAAAGAGTCACATGGAGCCCCACAGAAAGTCTGCTTCGCGCCAGGGCGACATGCACGGCTTCGCTGAAGGCATCTTCGCCTGCGATCATGCTTGCAGCGGTAACAATACCCCTGTCATGCGCCTCGGCAATGGCCCGGTTTATCGACGGGGACCGTCCGAAATCATCAGCGACAATGACCATATATCTTTTATTCATGCCCAGCGCCCTGCATTATCGGGCTTCGACCACCTCTCTCCGCCTTGCCATGAACGAGAAAATTCTCTGCCTTCCCTCACGCGGCGTCTGAATTCATCTCTATCGTGAAGCATTTCTCCGAGAATCCTCAGTACCGGGATAAGGGGCTGCAAGCGATACCTGTATGCTGTAGGGATCCATTTCGAGTGCGAAGCGCATGGTTTCCTCAATGAACGTATCTCGCGCCTTGCCTGGTACCGGGCGCCGGCCCCGCCGTCGAACCCGCCATAAGAGGGTGGATTGAGAAACAACGTGCGCATATCTCTCCTTTCTGTAATTTCCTGCTCTTATAAGTGAGTGAAAAACCGTTGAGATTCCCGTAAAAGCACAAGAATCAGAGCATGTGCCGGTCAATAATTTCAATTATAGCAGCACCCTGTTTTTTTGCAAGATGTAAGAAAAGGAAAGCGGAACAGATGGTAAGAAGTATCCCGGGTATCGTTCAACATTAATGTATTTTAAAAGAGAGTCTTTTGGGTTATTATCTTAATAATGGCAAAAACAGAAGCACTCAACACCGTAAACGTATCCCCGGTATAGAAGGGAATTACAGGCTCCATTCCATATTTCCGCCTTGTTACAAAATTCTTAAAGAGGAGAAACAATCTATGGTATACTTCAGGCAAAAGAAATTTTTCCGGATATACATATTTCCGGGGTCAGCCAGCTTGCCCTGACGAGAGCGCAATTTGTAAGCGTCATGAAGCTTAAAGGGTTTGATGCACTGCTCACGATGCTGGGGAATAAGATCAAAGGCTATGAGCGGGGAGAAGAAAAATAATATGTGTTCAGAAGTACCTACGAAAGGGACTTGTGAAAGGAGAAGTGATCGTGAGTAAATTTCGTTTTTGTCTGGCTATCTGTATGCTGCTCTTATTAATACCGGTTTTTGTTCAGGCTGAAACGCCGCCTGCCGAAACAGCGGAGACGACCTCCGTCAAGAAAGAGGCGACTCCCGTCACAAACAATGATCAGCTCGGGAATCAGGCAGGAGTCAAAGAGCCTGCCGATACTGTTGCCCCCGGCAATACAACACCCGCGGAAGAAGAGGTTGTCGAGGAAGTGAGTGTTGCCGATCCCCTCGAGCCGTGGAACCGCCTGATGTACCATTTCAACGATAAATTGTATTTCTGGGTCTTGAAACCGGTTGCAAAAGGATATAATGCCGTTGTCCCCGAAGGCGCGCGCGTTTCCGTAAGCAATTTCTTCCACAACGTCGCTACGCCCATACGCTTCGTCAGTTCGCTTCTGCAGGGGAAGGTAAAGTCAGCAGGCATAGAACTCGCCCGTTTCGGCGTCAATACGACGTTCGGTTTTCTCGGACTGCTGGATCCTGCTAAAAAAGATTTGAACCTGCTGAGCCAGGATGAAGAGCTCGGTCAGACCCTGGGCAAATACGGGATGGGAAACATATTTTACATAGTCTGGCCGTTCCTCGGCCCCTCGTCGGTCAGGGATTCAATCGGAGAATTCGGTGACGGCTTTCTGGACCCGGTGAATTACATTAGTCCAACAAAAGCCGTGTTGGGCATACAAGCCTATGAACAGATCAATGACACTTCTCTGCACATCGGTGATTATGAGGACCTGAAGGAATCGGCCATTGATCCCTATATCGCCATCAGGGATGCTTACATTCAGCACAGGCAATACAAGATCACGAAATAGGATCCGTATTACGCGCCTGAGGGGATCGGGGCGGAGCTGGTTTTCGCTCACATCGCAATGCTCTGCGCATTGATGTGCTCCAGCGCCAGGATCAGCCACGGCGTGTAGCTGTTCCAGTTTTTCCCGAGGTCATCCATCAATGCGTGCAGACTGATGGTCCTGATATCAGAAATTTCATCGCTGTCCGGTGACAAACTGCCGGTATCGATGCCGCTTACCGCCGTTACGGCGCATATCTCGTGCTCTGTCCCGATGTTCCCGTATCCGGCTTTATAGCGGAATTTGAACAGGTAGTGTACAGTATCGGTCTCTATCCCGATTTCCTGTTTCAGCCTTCTTTGAGATGCCTGCTCATAACTTTCGTCCTTTATGACATGACTGGCGACCGTGCCGTCCCAGAAGCCGGGCCAAAGCCTCTTTCCCTCACCCCTCCGGGCCAGTATCAATTCCCCTGAATTATTGAACACCATAGTCAGAAAAGCCCTGTGCAGGATACCATCGCCGTCATGGCATTTTTCTTTATCCTCTTCACCGATAACGTTGTCCTCTTCATCGACTATGACAATGTGTTGCATCCTCCCTCCTCCACCCCCTGTTCAGTGTGCATGATATGATATACATTCCCGTGCGCCGGGGACATTCCCTATTCTACGACTCCGCTGCTGCTTCGTCCGTGGTAAACCACCTACTGTTGGTAAACAGGGACAGTCCCCTTACTTACCTTGTCTCCCCCTCAGCGCTCTATCTTGTAAAACAGATCGATCCCGCTCTGAGTCCCTGATTCCACCTGCACCTGCAGCTTTTTGCTGATATCATAGCGTATGCGCAGCCTGCTGATCGGCTCGAACAATCCTATGCCGTAGCCGACATAAAGCCGTGGAGAGAGATAGGCGCCCAGCACCAGCGATGCCTCCTCGAATTTTGTCCCCTGCTCAATACGCACTTCCCGAATACCGAACACGCTGCCGATCCTTTTGGCGAGGAACTCTCCTCCGGTGAGTGACAGGGACCGCGCCGCATTATACAGCACCCGCCCTTCTTCTCCTGAGGCGCTCTGCATCGGCCTCCCCAGAATAAGGTAGGAGAGAATATCGGTCTGATCCATGGCAGGGCTCGAAAAAAGGGTTGTCCGGGGGCGCTTCAGACTGCCCTGCACATTAATTCCCACAACGACCTCATTGCCTTTTCCAGCAGCGGCTTCACTGACTTTACGAACAACTCTCATATCCAGGGCAGGATCGCTGATCGGCCCCCCTGCAAAGACCAGCCGGCCACGATCAATGTTCAAAGTCTGACCGTAGGCCTTGTACTGCCCGTTCACAATTTGCAGCTCTCCGGTTGCAGTGGTCAATTGCTGAGGCTCCTCAACTGCAGTGATTCCACCCCTGACAAGTCCGCTGAGACCATAGCCGTTGAAGGTAACCTTTTCTCCAGGCACGATCCTGACCCGGCTGTATACCTTCCATTTCTCTTCTTTTTTCACCTGTCTCAATCCATTGACAACTACCACGTCCTGCGAAACAGGCACTACCTTAGATTTTTCAGGCGGCTTTACGGCAGCCTGCGGTATCGTGACTTCGCCCGTAATATCGATCCTGTATCCTTTCACCGATAAATCAAGATCCGGAGAAGCGATTACCTGCGCCTCAGGTATTTTGGCTGCCTCGAAATTTCGCCCTTTAAGATGAATATTGACATCCCATTTCTCCTGGGGGTCAAGGGTTGCCTTCCCCTCCATCGTTATGATCCCGGGGCCTGACCTCGCCTGCCCGCTGATTGCCGCAGACCCCTTGTTCGTGCCGGACAACTCCAGTCTGACATCCCTCAAACCGATGCCCAGACGCGGGACATTCGCAGCCCCCTGCTCGACAGCGGCCTTCCCCGAAAAAGACGGCTTTGCAAGCGTGCCGCTGAATAAGACATCCGCCCTGAATAAACCGCTGGTATTCTCAACCCCCGCATAAAGTACGGAAACAATACCGAGCCCGCTTGTTTCCGCATATAAACTCCCCCTGACCGGCTGTTTGTTTTTATCGACATTGAAAGGCGAGAAATCCGGGAGCGTAAGGGCCCCTTTGATGATACCGCTCTTTTCCATCGGCACATTCAACCGTGCATCAAATCCGCTCTTCGTCAGGGTCGCTTCGAGTAAACTCTCCTTGAACGACACCGTCGAGCGTTCCCTGTCGGTAAGCGGAAAGGAAACCGACCCGGAAGATGTCCTGAATCTGACCTGCCCGGCGAGCGTCCCTTCAGCGTACTTTAAATCGGCAGCGCCGTCGAAAATACCGTTGATTTTCATACCGGGAGACAGCAGCGGCTGCAAAAGTGCAAAAGGTATCCTTTCAACCGAGATATTTCCCCGTGAACCGGCTTCCCCCTTCCAGTCGGCCTGAAGACATAACCGTGAGGACGCGTTGTTCCAGCACCACCGCCCTGCTTCGATATTTTTATTCCGGAAATTTATCATGAGGGGTCCGGGCTGCTCCAGCGACCACTCTCCCAATTCCCCGGAGGCCAGACCGGATTTCCTGAGCATTCCATTCCATATCTTGTTCTCATACCCCCCCTGAAGCAGTGCGCTTGCCGCCTCCCCTTTCGCTTTAATCAAAAGGTTGAGCTGATGGGCGGATATCTTACCCGCGCCCTGCACAGCAAGGGCTTCAATATACCGCCTGTTTATATACACGCCGGCTGCCTTGATATCAAGGCGGGAATCCAGTCTGTCCTGCATATCCAGCCTCACCCCGGTTTTCAAATTATCAACCCTGTACCTTTTATAGGTGATGCCTTTGCCTTCCACGGACGCACGGATGCATGGAGTCTCCCTGGGCCCGGTCAGTGTACCGTGGCTGAAGACTGCTCCTCTGCTTTTTGGGACCAGTGTCCCGAGCTGCGGGGCGCTGATCTTCCACTTGAAATCCAACGTATCCGCCAATCTGCCCGAAGCGGAGAGCTGCGCACTGCCCGAGCTGATCTCCAGCCCTGATAGTGCATATGCAGTTCCATCAACCCTCAACCGTGTTGCGGCACGAAGAGGATAGCCGCGCAGCTTTCCCTTTATACTGCGGATATCCATTATGCCTTGCAGCCTTCCCTTTTTAAACGTTCCTGAAGACCCAGCCTCTATTGCCAGCCTTCCGGGCCATTCAGGCCATGCTGCGCCGGGGTCCAGGCCCGCACCTCTTAAGGATACCTGCCATGCAAGTGACGGTTTCCATGCCACGCTTCCGCTTCCGTTTAATTCGCCCTTGAGGAGTTTTGCGCGCAACATCCCGATATCCAGAGAACTCAGATTTCCCCGCCCCGATAGGGTCAGGAGGGTTGCAGGCACCTGCGCCACCCTCACTTCAATATCCATGTCCAGCTTGTAGTCATCAGTAAATCCCCCTATACTGAACTTTCCCCCCGGGCTGCCCGCCAGGGGCTTACCACCCTGAAGCGGCCAGGTAATATCCTTCCAATGTCCGTTGAGTGCAGCAAACTTTTTGTTGCCGGACACTGAATACTCGCCGCTCAGCGCGAGTCGAGCATTACTCCCTGCCGTTGACAGGACAAGCCTTTCCAGTCTCCATTTTTCCTTCAAACGGTTGAGGAGAAAAGAGCCTGCTATCTTGCCGGGCCCGGCGCTGTAATCCGTTCCGGACACGGTGAATGCCCCCGCTGTCTGAAAGGTTGCCAGGCTGCCGCTTCCCCGAATTGCGCCGTCCAGCTCCATTGCGGGCCATCCGGGTTTAATTGCATGCGCATTGAATCCGCTGATAGCGAGATGGGCCTGCCATTTCATTTCCCCAAGCGCATCCGCGATATCGGCATCAAGTTCAGCGCGGAAGGGCGCGCTCAGCTTTTGTTTTATTTTAAGCTTCTTGATTGTCCCCTCAAATGCGCCGCCGCCTTTTATATCGGGGTATCCTTCGGGCCTGGCCAGCCATTCCGTCTGAAGGCTGAGGGGATAATCACCGCGCGGTCTCACCTTCCCTTTAAGGGTTACGGTAAACAGAGGCGCTTTTAAGTCCAGCGAGCTTATGTATATGGTGTTCCATCCTGTACTGATTCCGAATGACAGCTCTTCCACAACTAAGGGAGGCGCTGTGTCTGCCCGGACGATCCTTATATCCTTGATAAAGGCATTCTTTACCGCGATGTTTACAGGCAGTCTGATTTCGGGCAGCCTCTTTCGTGGAGGCGCTTTCTTCTTTGCCGTGCTTTCTATGCTTACCCCCCGCACATCAAGCTTTGTTATGTAGATCTCTCCCGAGGACAGAAAATAGGGCATCCAGTCCAGATAAAGTTTATCCAGAGCTATTGTGAAGTCTTCGGTGCTGTAGCGAACACCGCTCACTGAAATAGGACCGATCAGGCGCCCGTGGACGGTTTTAATATCAACCCTGCCGGGCATGTATTCAACTGCAACGGAAAGCAGCCATTTGAGGCCCTCTTCCGTTGAAACCGCATACCCGACAATGCCGGCGCCGGCGGCCAGCACAACCAGTAAGACAACAAATATCCATAACAGCAGCCTTTTCATAAATCAGGACCCATGTTCAGGTGAATGCGCCACCGTCTTCCTGTCTTCTCGCTCAGCGCCCAGGCAAAATCCACCCGCACGGGACCGACAGGCGATCTCCACCTGACACCTATCCCGGCGCCCTGTTTCAAGGGATCCGAGAGCTTGTTGAGGGCATTGCCTGCGTCATAAAAGACCGCGGCCCCCCATTTTCCGTATATTCTTTGCTCATACTCGACGCTGCCCACGATCAGATGCTTGCCGCCGGTGACGTCCCCTTGCTTATTGACAGGACCGAGTGTCTTGTAGCCGTATCCGCGCACACTCTGATCGCCTCCGGCAAAGAAGCGCTGTGAGGCCGGCAGTCCCGATAATTTCACGACATCGGTGAAACCGAAGTCTCCGCGCAGTATAATTCTGCCGGTGTCCCACGGTCTGCGGATAAATTTGCCGTTCAGCCGCGCCTGAATGAACGATGCGCTGGAGCCCACAGCAGTATGGGCGCCTTTAAGGTCCAGCGCTATCCTGCTCCCGTGAGTGGTGAATATGCGGTCGTTGGCTTTTATGCGTGTCCAGCTTACGCCCGGCAGGATCAGCCGGGCGTCATCTGTTTCGCCGCCGACATCGTATTTTTCTTTCTGCACATTAATATAAAACGTCTCCTGCCAGGTCCCGCGCATATGAATGTAACCGGCGCCCACCAGACGCGTTTCGCTTTTATATATATTTGTATCCTCGTGAAACAATCCGGCGGTAAAGTCAAGGTGGTCCGTGGCCGGATTCCTCATCGGAATGATGTACCGTGAACTGAAATTTTTCTGGATCTGTGAAAGTCTCAGATCAGTGCTGAAACGGTGTCCGCTGCGGTTGACACGACGGTTTTCCCATCCGAGGACAGTGCGAATTCCGGTATCTGTTCCGTAGCCTAACCCGATTGTATACTTCTGGCGTTTTTTAGACACAAGGTCCACCTCTACGGGGATATCCAATCCCTCAGCCATATCACGCCTGGGCCGGACCTCCACCTGGCTGAAGTAATCGCTACCGTAAAGGACGTTTTGCAGGTCCATCAGTTTTGATACCCGGTAAGGATCGCCTTTTTTAAAAGGAACGAAACGCCCCAGGAGCTCCGTTTTCAAGACATCCTGCTTGAAGGTGACGTCGCCAAAACGGTAAAGCGGTCCTGTATCGAGATGCAGATATATTGTCGCAAAGTATTGTTCGAGGTGAACCGTCACCTTATGTGCAATGAAATGCGCATCGAGATACCCCTGTTCTGTGGCTGCCTCAAGCAGGTCACGTTTTGCCTTTTCATAGCGCTCATGCTCCAGGGCATCACCCTTCTTCAAAGGGAAATTACCCTGTATTTTTTTTAACCGTGCTTCTTCTGAACCTGCACCGGAGATGATCAGGTGGACCGCATCCACTCTCACCGGCTCTCCGGGTTTGATTACGTATCCGGCCAGCCATGTGCCGTCCTGTTGAATAAGCCCGGATTTTATGGAAGGTTTGTAGTAACCGAATGGCTGCAACGCCGAGCTGATCTCATCCGGCGCTTTTTCATGAAGAGAGCGGATAAGCCTTTCTGTAAGATTCGGGCTGTTTTTCTGCCGCTCTATGCCCAGTGATGCAAGCACGTTTTCCCGCACCGCCCCTTCAACCCCACTTACTGAGACTTCAACGACAGGCGCCGCACAGGCGACCTTTACCGCCCCCGGCAGAAGTATCAACCCGGAAATCAGGACATATAAAACAGCGCGCCGGCACGGAAGCGCAGCGAATAGTGAAATGAAGAATGCTCCATAAGACAACCCCTGTATAGAGACATACATTCCCAAATCCCTCTTCACCCATGGGATAGGCTGCTTTCGTATTGACCGGTGATATTTACAGCCCTGAAAATGTAAAAATGAAAGAGTCCGGCGATCCCAGGAAGGCTTGAAAAGATACGTTCGTATCACCCCTTTCCAGGTATTCCTGTTTCAGAGCCGGAGCACATGAAACCAGCATGAGAACAATAAGGGTTGAAGGAAAGATCTTCCACATACTTATCTTTTAAACCTTACCCCGCCCATTGTCAAGCACATTATCACTATCCGGTTGATGCTTTATGATTATTACGGCCGTCCAAAGTACCGGCGGAAGCGTTAGATTAAGAGGTGCTCCACGAGAGTCCTATGCGCCGTGGGTCCCGACGGATCAGGAAAGGCGGTCTCACTATTTAAAACAAACGCGGATGCTTGCTGCTCTGTTCGATAAGCCTGGAAAGTTCGTTGTATGAAAGTATCCTTATTCCCAACTCGTTCGCCTTTTGGAGCTTTGACCCCGGGGCCTCACCCGCGATCAGATAATCCGTTTGCGTGGAGACAGCAGAGGCCACATGCCCTCCGTTGCTCTCGATCAGCTCCTCTACGTCTTTTCTCGGTTTCGGCAATGCACCGGTAATCACAAAAGTAATACCCTCAAGAGGCAGCTTCTCCTTTTTGAGCGGTGTAAAATCAGGATTTGTGATCTTCAGACCGAGCGCTTTGAGTGATTCTATGGTCTTGATATTTTTCGTACCACTGAAAAAGCCCGATACCGACGCTGCAATTTTCTCGCCGATCTGTTTTATATTCATAACCCTTTCAGGCGATATTCCGTACAGGTCTTCCAGCTTTTGGAAATGCTTTGCGAGCAGCCTGGCTGCATATTCGCCTGCATGGAGAATGCCGATTGCATAGAGGAACTTCGCAAGGGTGGTGTTCTTGCTGCTCTCAATCGCATTGATAAGATTTTGGGCCGATTTCTCCGCGAACCGCGGGAGCCTGAGCAGGTCCTCTTTCGTTAATTTATAGATATCCTCAAAATGTTTAATAAGGCCGCTTGAGTAGAGAAGCTCCGCGTTTTTCTCACCGAGGCCCTCGATATCCATACCACCCCTTGATGCAAAATGGATAATCTTTTCCTGTATCTGCGCAGGACAGTCCAGAGCAACGCACCTGACAGCCACCTCACCCTCCTCGCGGATCACCAGGGAACCGCAAGCAGGGCATTTTCCAGGCACGCGGGGGCGTTTCTCAGTTCCCGTCCTCGCTTCCTTCATAACCGCCGTAACATGTGGGATCACATCCCCCGCCCTCTCAACGACAACGGTATCCCCTACTCTTATATCCTTCCTCTCAATCTCATCCCAGTTATGGAGGGTAGAGCGGGAAACGGTAACTCCGCCGATCCTTACGGGCTCCAGAAAGGCGATAGGGGTAATTACACCCGTCCTGCCGACACTCCCTATAATTTCCTTTATCTTCGTGGCACCCTGATGCGCCTGAAACTTGTATGCTATGGCCCAGCGCGGCTCCCTTGTTTTTGCCCCAAGTCTCTGCTGCATTTCGAAATCATTAACTTTAACGACGGCCCCATCGATCTCGAACGGTAAGCTCCTCCGCTGTTCCTCTATAAGCTTGATCTCCTCTATGACCCTTTCTATTCCCTTTACGATTTTAACGCTGACCGGAACAGGGAACCGGGCCTTTTTGAGCCATTCGATCAGTTCCGATTGTTTTTTGAAGCTCAGCCCTTTAACTATACCCACTCCGTAACATACCAGAAAGAGCTTGCGCGAGGCCGTAATCTGGGGATCAAGCTGCCTCACCGAGCCGGCAGCGGCATTTCTCGGATTTGCGAAGAGCGGTTCGCCTTCTTTTGTTCTCTGGATATTCATCTTCTCGAACTCATCGAGGTTCATGTAGACCTCCCCGCGAATATCGATCTCCTCCGGGATATGGACCGTTTCCTCTATTTTCAGGGGTACGGCCCTGATGGTCTTTATATTCCGGGTGACATCCTCTCCGACATACCCGTCACCCCTGGTCGATGCCCTTAAGAGCAGGCCGTTCCTGTAGGTCAGCTCAACCGCGAGCCCGTCATACTTCGGCTCCACCGTATACCCGATATCCCCTTTGGTATCGAGCAATCTCTTTACCCTCCCGTCGAATTCAAGCGCTTCATCATACGAGAAGGCATTGTCCAGGGATAGCATGGGCTCATTGTGCGTTATCTTCTCGAATTTTTCGAGCGGAGGGGCCCCGACCCTCTGCGTCGGGGATTCGGGCAGCACATACCCGTATTGCTCTTCAAGTTCCTTCAGCCTGCGGTAGAGCCTGTCGTATTCTTCGTCGGAGATTACAGGGGAATCGAGCACATAATACCGGTAGGAATGGTAATTGAGATCTCCGGTGAGTTTTTCTATTTCGTGCCTGGCATCGGATGGGATATGCTCCCGCATGAGCTGTCTCCTTTCATAAAGTATGATTCATATCGTACGGGCGCAAGAGATTTCCATGAATAAGTTTAACAGGACATATCATTAATTACTATTGTTTTTTAGAATATAATACTGAGCAGATTTAATTCTGCCGTGGGGATTTTTTAACAGCTTGCCGCTTGTCCGGATTGTTCCTGTTATATCTTTTCCTGAGCAACGGGACCGCACCGAGGATTATCACAAATCCGGCGATGAACGGATATTCGACCGTATAAACAACAGGCGTAAGCGCCGCTCTCGCAATCATCCTTAAGGGCTCATGCGCTCTTATATAATCCGCTACCGGAGGAGATACTTCATAGTAGAACTCGACCAGCGCCCTGCCGGGCGCGTTAGTGAGAAGGTATTTATCCCTGAATTCCCTCAAGACGCGGACCTCCGGCGCAAGATAGCTCCCGTATGCCGCAGTAGCGATAAAGCATCCCCCCCCACCACCGCCGCCGCCACCGCCGCCTGAGGAAGGCCCCGATGCTGTAATTGAATATACCGCCCCGTCTTGCGTGGACGACGTGTTCATGACTGCAGCTACAACTTTTGAGTAAACCGTTCCGAACCCGTCTATTTGCCGTACAGCGGAAGGGCTGTCAAGCGTAACATCCTGAACATCATAGCCGCCGCCTGCCTTAACCAGGATAAGCCTCACTGCGAGACTGCCCGTATTCATGTTTGAAAAAGTGAGGGCAATGGCAGAGCCGCCGGGCTTGAAAGAATAGAATCTCGTAGACAGGTGGCTCAGGGCGCCGCTTATTGTCTGAGGGTATGACGCATAAGTCGTAGTCTGCCTGATGAGCGGATAATAGCCGCCGTCGGGATAATCCCTTTCGTAATTTGCGGTTTCGAAAGATGCAAAGGCCGCACCCAGAGTGGTCCCCCTCGCCGCAAGCTCACCCGATATCGCCTGGATTGCGGTTGCACCGTTGCCTATCCTCGTCCAGATGGATTTGACGACATCTCTTCCGTAAGTCTTCGATAAATATTTGACCCATATGACAGTGCCATATTCATAGGCGCCTGAAGTCGAATCAAGCGAGAAGTCAGGATTATCGAACCATCCTGTGTAAGATCTTCCGGTCGTGCCCACAGGGGTCACTCCGTCTATCGCATAGTATGTTTCTCCAGTCTCCCAACTGCCATCATCGTTCGCATCGTTATACTTCCGGCCCAGGTAGTTGAGATAGTCCTTGACTTCAGGGTAGACCTCATCTTCCATCCATGTCGCCGACGCCTCCATCCACCAAGCATTCGAGTTGGTATCCGTCGTGTATTGGAATTGAGATGCATGGAAAAACTCATGGGCGGCAGTCTGTTTCAGGGCGCCCATCCTCGGGTCGGAATCGAGGTTCGTCGGAAAACCGGTGAAATCGTTATCAATGACCAGATAGGGACCTGTATCGATGTTCGTATACCCGTAAATACCGCCGCCGATGTTTATCAGATAGACATCCATGATATTGTTACCGCCGCCTAATGCGCCATCTCCCTGCGGAGCGGCATATCCCATATTCGTTATCTCCTGTATCCAGACGTTATCAAGGTATGAGGCGAGATTGATCACGTATTGAGGAACAGTCGCCTGGACTCCGTCATATCCGTACACTGCGTCACCCTTTGAATTGTTCTCCGTATAATAAATCTTGAAATGCCCCCCCGGGCTGTCATATGTCCAGACATCTACTGCTCCGTAGGTGTGGCCCGGAAAATCCTCGGCGGCGGTCGGTCTGAAAAGGATGAATTTATTGTCGTCATAAAGGAGACGGCTGTTCTGCCTCGCCTCCAGGACTACCATTGTTGCTGAATGTATGGGGGCATCGGAAGAGTATTCTTTAAGGAGTTTCTTTTTATTGAATATTGAATAAAGCTTCTGGTTCAAAGCCGTCTGGTAATCGATTTCGCCGCTCTCGTATGCCCTCTGCAGTAATTTGATGCTGTTTGCTTCTGCATATGCGTTTTTGAATGGAAATGCGGGGAGCAGTATAACAATTAAGAGAACTAATGTTATCTTTCTAATCAACCAGCACCATCCCTTTTTGCACATTCTCTATAGTAGTTTTGCCCTTTTCAATAGTTGCCTTGCCCGCCTTTCCGGCGCCGAGGATAATATCATATTCCCCTTCAGGGAGTTCTATAGTAAACACACCGGATTCATCCGTAATCGCGGAGCAAGAGACGCCATTCCCGGCAATATGTACCTTTTCTCCTTTGTATACAGTTGAGATGCCCGTATGCTCGCTGACCTTCCCGCCTGATACGGGCTTATAGACAACGCCTGTCAGGATGCCCCTTCTCCTGTTTTTCATCTTTTTCAGGGGACCTATTTTTATATCCTGCGGCCTCTCAGGGGCTTTAAGTGTAACGGCTTTAGGATAAAAGTTCCTCTTCGTGAAGAAGACCACTTCGTAAAGCCCTTTTGTTGCCGTATGGCTTGTCCTGAATTTGCCGGCCGATATTTTGACGCTTGTTATGGAATGTCCGTTGAATAGATAGATGTCGATATCGCCGGCAGCGGTCCCTTCGATATATGCAGGGGCGTTCTGGATGGTCATGGCAACACCCGCGCATGAATTAGTCAGCGGCAGGAGCAGGAAAAAAATACATGAAATAATGGGCTCTAATCTCATAAATGGCGACTGCATATAAATTTAGGCCGTAGTATAGCCTTAAGGCGGAGGTAAGTGTCAAGGTATTTCGCGGGATGGGATTGTCAGGAGGCGGTAAGAGCTCCGGGGACCGTCCCCGGAGCAAGGAACCCACAATTTCAGATTTGACGGTCTACTACTTACCGAGCACCTCGATGAGGAATGCAAGCGCCGAAACGGAAGCCTTTTTCTTGTTCAGCGCCCTGTCCTCCGTAAGCCGGAGTTCCTTTGCTGAAGTCTTTCCCTCTTTGCTTGCAGCGATATAGACAAGCCCCCGCTCTTTTCCTTCAAGCGTGCCGGGGCCGAGATTACCGGTTGTCGAGAGCCCGCAGTATGTTCCTGTAAGCATTCTTACTTTTTCAGCCATTTCACGCGCGGTCTCCTCGCTTACGACGCCATAGTGTGCAATGGTTTCCGCTGATATGCCGAGAATTCTTTTTTTTATCCCGACAGAATACGTTACAAGCCCTGCCTCAAAAAAATCGCTTGCTCCGGGAAGGGTGGTCAGGTAGTGGCTGATAAGCCCGCCGGTGCAGGATTCGGCCAGCGAAAGGGTCAGATGTCTTCCCTTAAAAAGCTCGTGCACTTTTTGAATAACCGCCAGGGTCTTTTTATCCATGGGAATCCGTCCGGCTCCTATTATTAATAAAACAGGAACTAAAGTAAACTCTCCTTGCTAATCAGGGTCTCGGGGACTGTCCCTATTTACCAACAGTAGGCTGTTTACCACGGACGAAGCAGCAGCGGAGTCGTAGAATAGGGACTGTCCCCCGGTGTTGATACTGTCATTGCGAGGGAAGGATTCCCGAAGCAATCTTACGGCAAGCTTCTTCGCTTCGCTGCCGAAGGACAGACTTATTCCATGTATTCCTGAAACACCACAGTAGTATATATCAACTTCCATCCTTGCCTTACCCCTCTCCT
>JAMCVZ010000034.1 GCA_023476565.1 Nitrospirota bacterium | reverse complement strand
CTCCTTTTCTTATTCTCTTTATCCTGTTATTACCGGCGGCAATACCCCATGGAAGAAGAGCCATGAAATAAAGAGCCCTATCCAGATGATGAACCCGAACAGGCAGAGGATGTAAACCGCTGCCAGCTTGCCGATGCCTTCCTCCCAGAGCTTTTTGAAATTGGAAACAAGGCCGATAGTAAAGAACGTGAGGACGAAGAACATGACCCTGAATACGTTGCCTTCATCAGTAGCTGTGCTTGCCGCAGCCATTGTGGCTTTCGGCTTTTTTATCTGGGCTTCCAGCCCCTTGATCTTATCTTTTGCAGCCTTGATTCTTTCATTTAAAGCTGTCTGTGCTGCAGGCTCGGTTGCTGCGGGGAGCTGTTTTTCAGCAACGGTGATTTCCTGTTTTAAAGCCTTTGTCTCTTTCTCGACAGGAGTGATAGCGGTGGCTGCAGGCCAGCAGATTGCCAGAAGAAGAAAGAAAGTGAGGGCATAGCCGAGAACGAATTTGGGGAATCTATACCATATCTCAACCGCCTGTACTTTTTGCCCTTCCTTACACTCGATCCTTGTGCACCAGATGACGGCGAGGATGAACGACCATATGCCGATAAAGATATCGATGAACATCTTTACGGTGGTGGCGGTCATGGTTATCCAGCCTTCCTGGTAATTGACGCCCTGGGCTTCGAGGGCCTTTGCCCTTATAAGCGCGTCGGTAATAGCTCCGCTTGCAACAGCGCCGCCGTCAGTCTTGACCGCGAGTCCCATCCAGGCGCCTGCTACGAGCGGCTCGCTCCACAGGCTGGTCTGGGCAACAAACGGGAGAATAACCATCTCGACAACCGCAAAGATAACGACAAGGGATGAAACCATAATGGGAATTATGGGACGCGCCCTGATCGCTCCGCCGGTTGCTATCGCGGCCGAAACGCCGCAGATGGATATGCCCGAAGCGAGAGGGGCGGCCCATTCCTTGCTGAATTTGAAGTATTTGCGGGCGACGTAATAAACAACGGCCCAGTAAATAAGATATGCCTCTACGATAGCACAGAGACCGCGGAACATGACGTTGGTTGCCAGACTCAGGGATTGGGCCGATTTAAGGCCCAGCCCGGCTCCCATAATAACGATAGCGGTCTTGATGTACAACTCGGGCCGTGATGCCTCTTTGAGCGTCTCGGAAAATTTCGGGAAGAAGTTGCCTACAGCAAGTCCTGCAATGAGGGCGATGATGAACCCGGATTCTCCGGTGAGGCTTAGTGCCCATGAAATATTAAAGCCTTTGAGTTGGTTTTTTGTAGCGGCTATATGTGCGTAATGACCTAGAATCCAGCACGAATAACTTATCCAGAACACAATGGTGAAGCCAATGGCAAACTTGCCGACATTTGAGCCCAGCAGCTTTGCTCCTACCCCCATGATAACGAGCATGGCAAGGTAGGTCAGGAACAGCGATGCAAAACCGGATATGCCTTTTTTCTCATACTTGTCGCCTACCTTGAGCCCTGAAGTATCTTCTTTTACGGTAATGGCTTCTTCCTTGCCGTCAGCCTTTTTCAAGGTGACCTTCTGTCCCTCGATTTTTACAATATCGCCTTTCACTCCCTGGAAACTTTTTGATACCGGAGCGATAGCCTTCAAGGGACTGTCTGTCCATATCTTGTTGCTTACGCCCCAGCCGAGGATATCCATCCCTCCGAAGACCCCAAGGGAAAGTACAAAAATAAAGAGGCCGATCCATAAAGACAGCCAGTCCTCACTAATTCCCTTTTTCTTTTCTTCCATAATCTTTAACCTCCCTCCTTTTTAGTGCAGAATTTTCAGGCTCCCTCCAAATTTTGCTATGTCATAGGCATAACCTCCGATCATAAGTGTTGGTGGACAATATTTTGCAAGTACAGTGCCATTGAAAAATATGCTGAAATAAAAGGACTATTTCTGTGCTACCGGGGTATTTTGTTCCTGAAAGGAAACATGGGGAACTATTATTTGTTCCAGGTTGGGAACATCAATTAATGCCGTATTCTTTTAATTTTCTCCAGAGGACTTTCCTGCTTATTCCAAGTGTTTTAGCGGCTTCCATTTTCTTGCCGCCTGCATCGTTGAGCGCCTTAATGATTTTTTGCCTCTCTAAGCAACGCACACTTGCCTCCAGGGAGAGATTATCTTTTATGCAGGAAATTCCGTTAACCGCTCCCGATATTTCATCGGGAAGGTGCTTGAGCTCTATGAGCCCGTCTTTTGAAAGCACTACTGCCCGCTCGATGGCATGCTTCAACTCCCGGACATTTCCGGGATAATTGTAGTTAAGAAGGGTATCGTAGGCGAATTGTGACAGGGCCAGCCCTTCTTTATTGAATTTCTCTTTAAAGCACTGGATGAAATGCGCTATGAGCGGTTGTATATCCTCCTTTCTCTCCCTGAGCGGGGAGATGGTTATCGGCACAACGTTTATCCGATAAAAGAGGTCATCCCTGAAAGAGCCGGCTGCAACGCATTCTTTCAGATTTTTGCTGGTGGCATAAATGCTCCTTACCTCGACCCTTATGGATGTGTTCCCGCCGAGCCTGGTTATAATGTTGTCTTCCAGTACCCTTAACAGTTTCGATTGAAGGGAAAGAGGGATGTCGCCGATTTCATCAAAAAAGATGGTGCCGTCGTCAGCGAACTCGAATTTGCCTTTCCTCACGTCGGTCGCTCCGGTGAAAGCCCCTTTTTCATGTCCGAAGAGCTCGGATTCGAAGAGGTTTTCAGGAATCGCAGCGCAATTTATCTTGATAAACGGCTTCCTGCTTCTCCGGCTCAATCTGTGGATGGCGTTGGCGACGAGCTCTTTGCCTGTCCCGCTCTCGCCCTGGATGAGGACCGGGATATCCGTGGATGCCACCGATTCTATGCGGTCGATCACATCCTTTATTGCATGGCTGTTTCCGATGAGGTCCTCACAGCTCCCCCTCCCTTTGAGTGTCTCCCTGAGATATATTACTTCGTCCTCAAGTTTCTGGAACTGGAAGAAGCGCTCAATGGCGATCAGGAGCTCTTCATTTGAAAAGGGCTTTGCTATGTAATCGAACGCGCCTTCTTTTATGGCTTGAACGGCGCCTTTTACCTCTGCATATCCCGTGATGATTATTACTCCTGTTTTGGGGGCGACCTCCTTTGTTTTTTTGAGTATGTCAAGGCCGCCTTTGCCGGGCAATTTGAGATCGGTAATGATGAGGTCGAAAGAACCGTGCCTGACAGTGCTCAGTCCCTCGCTGCCGCGTGTGCAGAGAGAGACCTCATGCCCCTGGGAGGTCAGGAAGTGGCTCATCCCCAATCTCATGATGGGATCATCTTCTACGATAAGAATATGCTTTTTCATTGCTCAACCGGTAAGGTGACGGTAAAGACCGTACCTTTGTCCGATGTCTCTACAGCGATACTTCCCTTGTGCTGCTCGATTATGGCCTTGCTCACCGTAAGCCCCAGTCCTGTCCCCTCTCCCACCTCTTTCGTGGTGAAGAAAGGATCGAATATCCTGGTGATTATATCATGGGGAATACCCTTCCCTGTATCGGCGACGGATACTTTGCACGAGCCCTTATCGGACCATGTCCTGATTTTCAGTTCACCGCCGCCGTCCATGGCCTGTATGGCATTGATGATAAGATTGAGAAAAACCTGTTCGAGCTTGTTCGAATCCGCCATGAGGTCCGGCAGGCGCACAGTCAGCTTTTTTGTGAGCTTTACCCCCTTTTGATTAATGGTATATTCCGAGAGCTTCAGCACATTTTCTATAATGCCGTTTATGGATGCCGGTGCGGTGCTTAACGGTGAGTTTTTGGAAAAGTCGAGGAGCTGCTTTACGATATTATGTATTCTATCGAACCCCGAATTGATGACCTCAATATGCTGCCTCCTGGTATTCTCATCCATCCCGGTATCTATCAGGTTGCTGAAGCAGAGCCTTATACCCCCCAGCGGATTATTTATTTCGTGGGCAACGCCTGCCGAAAGCTGTCCCAGCGCCGCCAGTTTTTCCGTCTCCATCATCTGCTTTTCGATCCTGGCAGTCCTCTTGAGCCTGTCCTGCGCATCGAGCAGGTGTTTCGCAAGCATGTTGAACGAGTCGGTGAGGTCCCCTATTTCATCCCTGCGCGTATTGGGGATATCTTTGCCGAGCGGCTCTGTCCCGTTTGCGATACCCCTGAAGATGCCCGAAAGGTAGTTGAGCGGTATGGTAACAAGATGCCTGAAAATGCCGTAAAGGGCTATGAAAAGGAACCACAGGGTGCCCATCCCGAACAAAAAGGTGTCAAACGCGACCTTCTCGACATGGGCGAATGCCACATTCAGGGGAACCGATACGGATTCGACCCCGACGACGGCGTTCGCCTTCCAGCCGAACTTGCCTGTCGTCCCGTATTTCTTGTAAATGGCGGGCGATACCTCCTCCGGCTCTCCATGGCACCTCAAACAGCTTTGTCCGGAAACAACAGGATGCGCATAGACAAGGTATTCACCGCCGCCGGTCCTGACTATTCCCTGCCACGATTCCTGTCCCCTGTTTTTTTCAAAGTGCCGGATCATTTTTAAATGGAATTCATCGGCAGTGTTTTTTATATTGAGCGGTTTGTCAGAGGTCCTTTTGTAAATAAACTCAGGCAGGTATTTATTGAACCTCTTCATGACCTCGATATTCACATGGGTTGTCGACATCGCCTCCAATATGAACTCATCGCCGCCTTCTATTTTTGAAAGGACCTCGAACATCCGCGGCCTCAGGGAATCCTTGATATAGTCGCCCAGAGCCCTTGCATGGGCCATGATTATCATTGTCTTGGCCTCAGCTTCTTTTACGACCTGGGCTTTCAGGTAGTAATAGAGGACTATTGAAAAGAGGGCGCAGAAAAGGAAGAGCATTATTCCGACAGTGAGGCTGAATCTCAGTCCGAGGCCGAACTTCTCTCTTTTCATTGCCCTTCATTCTAACATATGGGCGGGCAGGCGTTCATATGCCGCGTGCGGGTGATTTGAATTTACACGGTTAACATGCTAATATAAAGAACTTCATTTTTTGCCCGTTTTAAATGCGGTAAGCACAATTAATATTAACTTTGAACAAGAAAAAATACACAAACTAAATGGCAAAAGTTCTTCCCTTTAAGGGTCTCCTCTACAATCCGGACAAGGTTTCAGGGGATGAGGTGATAGCCCCGCCTTATGATGTTATTTCATCCGAATACAGGGAGGCTCTTTATAAAAAAAGCCCCTACAACATCGTAAGAATAGACTTCGGCAGGGAAACCCCCGGAGATAGTGACGCCGATAATAAGTATACCCGTGCCCGCGATTATTTCGGGCAATGGATCAGGGAGGGCATCTTAATCAGAGATGATAAGCCTTTTTTTTACGCCTATGAAATCGACTATCAGGTGTCGGGGGAAAGCAGGCGGCTCCGGGGGATACTCGCGATGGTGAGGATAGAGGAGCTGGGCAAGGGGGTTTATCCTCACGAAGCGACCCACTCCAAGCCCAAGGCCGACAGGTTGAATTTGATGAGGTCGTGCTTCGCAAATGTCAGCCCCATTTACTCGCTCTACAACAGCCCGGAAAGAATCACTTCGAACATCCTTGAAAATATTCAGGATGCCCCGTTCTTTACTGCAAGCGACCCGGACGGAGCCGTCCATAAGCTCTACAAGATATCCGATGATTCGAAAATAGGGTTGATAGCGCAAGAGTTGTATGATAAGCCTGTATTCATAGCTGACGGCCACCACAGGTATGAGGTGGCGCTGGAATTCAAGAATGAGATGGCTTTAAAGGCTGAAGGTGGAACTATGAAGGATAAAGAAAAGAAAAATAATTTTCATCCCTCATCCCTCAACCTTCAACCTGCTGATTTTCGTCCATGGGACTACGTATTAATGTTTCTGGCAAATATGTCAGATGCCGGTATAACCATACTTCCGACCCACAGAATGGTTAAAGGTCTTGCGAAAAATAATGTCCTGCGGAAACTCGAGGACGATTTCGCTATACAACAGGCGCCTGCGGATTCGGATATTATGAAAACAATATCCGGGAACGGAAAAAATACCTTTGGGCTTTATCTGGACGGGGAGAAACACTGGTATATCCTGAAATACAAAGGCAGCAGCCTGGAAGATATTCCCCCGGCCCTCAGGGACCTCGACGTGGTCGTGCTCCACGAATTGATCCTTAAAAGAGACCTGGGAATAACGGATGTCGCCTATGAGATGAATATAAAAGAAGCAACAAGCAGGGTTCATGGAGAAGAATTTGACGGTGTGTTTTTCCTGAATCCGACAGGGGTTGAAGATGTGGAAAGGGTGGCCCTGTCCAACCTGAGGATGCCGCCGAAATCCACCTATTTCTACCCCAAGCTTCTGACCGGCATGGTTATCAACAGTTTCAAAAAATAAATCCAGGGAGGATATTATGGCAATAAGAGTAGCGATTAACGGCTTCGGCAGAATCGGCAGGAATTTCTTAAGGACGAGCAAGGGACACAGCGGTCTGGAAATTGTCGCTATTAACGACCTTACTGATGCAAAGACTCTGGCCCATCTCCTCAAATATGATTCCGTGCACGGTATCTTTGATGCTGATGTCAAAGCCGGAGACAAGGGTCTTGTAATTGATGGAAAAGAGATAAAGGTATCGGCGGAAAGGGCGCCTGAAAACCTTCCGTGGAAAGATATGAATGTTGATGTCGTCATTGAATCCACCGGGTTCTTCACAGACAGGGACAAGGCTGCAAAACACCTGGATGCAGGCGCGAAATGGGTAATCATTTCCGCGCCTGCCAAGGAGCCCGACGTTACCGTGTGCCTCGGCGTCAACGAGGATGTCCTCGACCCCAAACAGCACAAAATCATATCAAACGCCTCATGTACCACCAACTGCCTTGCCCCTGTTGCAAAGGTGCTTCACAAGGAATTCGGCATCATCAGGGGGCTTATGACGACTGTCCATTCCTATACAAATGACCAGAGGATCCTCGATCTTCCTCACAAGGACCTCAGAAGGGCAAGGGCGGCGGCGCTCTCGATGATCCCTACCACGACCGGAGCTGCGAAGGCAGTCGGACTGGTGCTGCCTGAGTTAAAGGGAAAACTTGACGGCTTTGCCATCCGGGTCACCACGCCGAATGTCTCGGTGGTGGACCTGGTTGCAGAGCTGAATAAGGATGCTTCCGCCGAGGACGTAAACGCGGCCATGAAAAAATGGTCCGAAGGTCCCATGGAAGGCATCCTGCAGTATGTCGAGGAGCCGCTTGTGTCTATCGATTTCAACGGCAACCCTCATTCCTCGATCTTCGATTCCTTGATGACGAAGACCATTGAGAAACGGATGGTCAAGATCATTTCCTGGTATGACAATGAATGGGGTTACAGCTCACGTCTCAGGGACCTTGTCCTCCTCATCAGCAAGAGGAGTTAGGCATGGCGAAGAGGAATAATATATCTGCTGAAATAAAGGATATATTAGGCAAACTTACGATTGAGGACCTCCCGATAGCGGGGAAGAGGGTTTTTATAAGGGCGGATTTCAATGTTCCGCTGGATGACAATATGGTCATAACGGATGACAGCAGGATACGCTCCACGCTTCCTACCATCAATTATGCGATAGATGAAGGCGCAAAAGTGATCATCGCATCACATCTCGGCAGACCCAAGGGGAAAGCCGAGCCGCGTTTCAGCCTGGCGCCTGTTGTGAAGAGACTTCACCGCCTCCTGAACAAAGAGGTGCTTTTCGCCCCTGACTGCGTGGGGCCGCAGGCGGAAAACCTCGTGTCCAGGATGAAAGAAGGAGATGTGCTCCTGCTCGAAAATCTGAGGTTCCACCCCGAGGAAGAGAAGAACGATGAGGCCTTCTCCAGGTCTCTTGCAAAACTGGCCGACTATTATGTTAACGATGCGTTCGGAGCCGCCCACAGGGCGCATGCGTCCACGGTCGGGATCGCGAAGCTCCTTCCCGCTGCTGCGGGTTTCCTTATGAAGAAGGAGATAGAGTATCTGAAGGGAGCAGTGGAAAACCCGGTGAGGCCGTTCGTGGCGATATTGGGCGGCGCAAAGGTGTCGGGCAAGATCGGCGTGCTCGAAAACCTCGCGGATAAGGTCGACAAGGTAATCGTCGGGGGCGGTATGGCATATACCTTTATCAAGGCGATGGGATATGAGATCGGGGATTCCCTTGTTGAGCCCGAGATGATGGACCTTGCAAAAAACATAATGGACAAGCTCAGGAAAAGCAACGTCAAATTCTACCTGCCGGTTGACAGCGTTATTGCCCAGAGCCTCGAGCAGGGAGCGGAAACCAAGATCGTCACAACACAGGAGATACCGAAGGGATGGCGTGCGCTCGACATCGGCCCTGCTTCCGTAAGACTTTTTTCGGAGGCGCTTCAGAACGCGAAGACCATCATATGGAACGGCCCGATGGGCGTATTTGAGATAGATGCATTTTCCAGGGGTACTTTTGCAGTGGCGCGTGTCGTTGCCGATGCTTACGCATTGACGATCGTCGGAGGCGGCGATACGGATTACGCTGTGCACAGGGCAGGGGTGAGCGATGCCATAACATTTATATCCACCGGGGGCGGCGCCTCACTGCAATTGCTGGAAGGCAAAGACCTCCCCGGCATATCGGCTCTGACGGACAGAAAATAGCGTTTATGAGGCCATTTGGAGCTCGGAATCATATACCTTATGCGGGAGCTTCTCATTTGAGCAGGAAATAATACCCCTCTTCATCTCGACAATGGAGGGACTCTTGCTCTCGAAGCAGGCGATAAGATAATGAGCTGCGACTTCGGGCTTTATAATATCCCCGCAGGTAAAGATATCCACTGCCGCATAAGAGTATTCAGGCCAGGTATGTATGGACAGGTGTGACTCGGCTATCACCACCATACCGCTGATTCCAAACGGATTGAACTCATGGAAGGATACATCAATGATAGTGGCTTTGGCTTCCTTGGCAGCGGAAACCAGCGCCTCTTTGACTTTGCTCAGGTCCTTCAAAATTTCCGGGTTGCATTCTTTCAATTCCACCAAAAGATGGGTACCTAAAGCATACAATTCACTACCCCCTTCAGTTTAGAATCGAAGGAGCGTCGCTCCTTAAGCTATAAATCATAGCTGAAAAATTCATTTCTTGTCAAGAATTTTTAAACTTTTTCATTATATAGTATAGTTTCCTGAAACTCAACACTTAATTCAGGAAACAGATTCTCAAACTCCGGCTTATGAAACCAATAGTCTTAACAACTGCACCAGCGGATAAATACCCGGAAATGTAATAATATATTATATGATTTGCACCAGGGAGTCCATAAAATTTTTACCCTTATGGAACCGGCAGAATTTCGGACGGTTAACGTGCCGGTGCAGCGGAAATGGATCAGGCAAGGGAGGGCATTAACGCTTTATTATTTATCAACGTAAATCCTCTTGTAATCTCCCGCGCCCTCATCAAATACTTCCCCGATATGGGCCGCCGGTATGCCTTCTTTTTGAAGGGCGGCAGCGAGCATATTCTCCTCCTCTTCCGGTACAAAAATGAGGAGCCCTCCCGATGTCTGCGCATCATTCAATAGAAATTTTTCAACCTCGGGAACGCCTTCGCCCCAGGTAACGTCCTGCTCGAAAATCTTTCTGTTTTCCCTCGTGCCCCCGGGAATTACATCCATACCGGCGAGCCTTACGGCATCTTCGAAAAATGGGACATGGCTTGCAGAAAGCCGCGCCCGGCATCTGCTTGCGGAGAGAACTTCGTTCAGATGTCCGATCAGGCCGAATCCTGTTATATCGGTTGCCGTACTGACACCTGCTTCGAGCATAACCTCGCTTGCCCTCCTGTTCAATGTTGCCATGGATTTTGTAAACTCCCCGATAACGGCAGCGCTGCACTTCCCGGCCTTTACCCCTGTGGAAATGATGCCGGTGCCTATCTTTTTGGTGAGTATCAGCGCATCACCCGGCCGGGCCTTTGAGTTGTCAAGTATCCTGCCGGGGTGAATAATTCCCATAACTGCGAATCCGTATTTGGGCTCTCTGTCCCTTATGGTATGCCCTCCTATGACGGGTACCCCGGCTTCCGCCATCTTATCGATACCGCCCTGAACGATGCCTTTCAGCGAGGGGAAGAAATCGGGATTGTTCGGGAACATGGCGATGTTCAATGCCGCAACGGGCCTGCCGCCCATGGCATAGACGTCCGAGAGTGAATTGGCAGCGGCAATTGCGCCGAACCAGTACGGATCGTCGACAATCGGCGTAAAAAAATCGGTAGTAAGGACAACTGCGATGTCGTCCGTAATACGATATACTCCGGCGTCGTCCGCATTCGCAGTGCCGACGAGCACATTGGGATCCATAATTTTAGGTAGCTGCCCCAGCACGTGGGACAGGTCCGAAGGACTGAATTTCGATGCTCAGCCTGCGCAGGTTGAGAGTTCTGTAAGCTTGATGTCCATTGCCGCTCCTTTCTCAAGTTGCTCAATAACAGCCCGGATAGTCTATTTTAACTTTATTTGAAAATTGCTGCAAATTACTGCCATTTAAAAAGGTGAATTGCTGGAATCCGCCGGCAGGTTTTTTTTCATTAATCGTGGCCCCGGCTTTAACCTGAGTTTTTAAAATGCCCCGATTATCTTATCCTCGTTTACTATCACATCTACAAGGCTATCGTAGTCCAGCTTCTTTATGCTTTTTTTGAGCCGGCTATCGCTTAACCCCCTGAGCGTGCAGTCGTCATCAAGCACATATACTGCTCCGCAAAAGCCCTCGAGCCTTTCATCATGAGCAAAATATACGGCGTTCTGCATCAGGCAGACATCTGCAGCCATATCGCGTGCCAGCTTGATGCCCCGCTTCCCTTCGGGCGTGCCCGGCGCACTCTTGATAATTACAAGCATGGATTCCCCCCTAAAAGATCATGGTTGTGTTGCTGTTAGCAATAATTTCGGCAAGCTCTGAACTGCTCGCGACGATTACTCCCTCTATGATGTCGCTGCTTTCAAGGGATTCTTCTTTTATAGAGGCTTTATCGGCGTATACCTCAGTTCCCATATCGATGCAGTCCCTGATCCCTGATTCTGCATTCAAGTATTCGGTTGAGGAGGTATCCTGTCCTTTTCTTGCCGCGTTTACCCCGCCATCTACAAGAATCAGCTTTACTGTCATATCTTCAATCACTCCCCCAAGGGCGTGGCGGATAGCCTCAGGCGTATCGATGGTACCGTACGGCGCTCTTCTTAAGATTATGCTGATACTTTCCATATGCTCTCCTATACGCCGAAGTTTAAAAAAACAGGATTTGTCTTGATCACATTGAAAAGCCCCTTGAGCGAGCTCATCTCACCACCGTCAACGGAATCGTCAGCCGCAAGACCGCGGGTCTTCATGCAGCCTGTTCATATGTCCACCTTCAGCCCTCTGCCCACAAGATCTTCCAGCGCCGAAAGCGACTTGGGAACTTGCCCCTTAACAATCGAGAAAACGCCGTCTCCTGACGCGATAAGCCTGACTTTCTGCCCCTTCCGCAGGGCTGCGTCCGCCAGTTTGAGGATAGTGTGTGTATTTTCAAAACTGTAAGGCGTTGTCGCAAGAAACATCACGATCTCTTTTTGCATTGTCATCTCCTCCCCGAATTCAGAATGTTATTACCCTATCACTTCTCTTTATAATCCCTATCTTCATCAGCGCCTCCTTTCACCCGGGTAGGTCCCTTTTCTGGTTACCGGGCAGCATGCAGGAGCAGGCAGTTCCTCCTCATAAACTTTGTTTAAAAGTTCAATGATGTCGGGTATCAGAGGATCTTTGAGGAAGTAGCACCTGAGTCTCCCGTCGATATAATAATCGATAACATCATGCTTTCTGAGGAGGGATAAATGCTGGGATACGTTGGGCTGGCTTATGTCGAGAAACTCTTCAAAATCGCTGACACATTTTATGCCTTTGGTAAGCTCTTCAAGGATGCTGATGCGGACCGGATGGGCAATTATTTTCAGCAGTTCGGCTTTTTTGCTTAGTGAGCGCATATGATACCTCCTGAGTACATACATGCATATATAATGATATATGCATGTATTTTGTCAATGAAATTTTGAGTGGGTTATTTGCGAATGGAGTTGTTTAGTATTATAGTAGAGCGGGGAATAGAGCAGACCGGCGGTTTGCTATTGTGGCCCCCGGAAACAATATTTTATAAACAAGCGCAATTCATGTCCCTTGTTTACTGTTAGTACCATTATCCGTATCCTGCTTTAAGTATATCCTCTCCGGATGGTAAACTCAACGTGATGCGGAGAAACGAGTTGCCTGCATGTGATCTCATGTTTGCTGTGTGCTACATGCACGGGGTTAATCAGCCCTTATGATTGGTTCTCGTTGCACAATCCCGCTGCGCCTGAGCGAAGGAAGTGAATAAAATAGTTTCTGTTATAATTCAGTATACATGAAGAGGAGGAACTAAGGAATGGCTGAAATAGAGGATATCGCCTTTAAGATTGTTGCTGCATTTGAAGATAATTATTTTGAGGTTGCAAAGAGGAATATTTTCGTAGCCCTGTTCAACAGATATCTTTCAATAGCCGATCCCGGCGGAGACATGGAGCAGTACGATGCAATTACCGAGCTCGGGCACAGTTATAGGGACGAATTTGATCGGATGGTAAAGGAACTGAAGGACCGCTCCTTGATAAGCTGAATCCCAATCATTGACAGGCTCATCTGTTTTTCACGGCAAGACTTATCTATGCGATAAGGTATTAATGCTGCGCCTGTTTGCCTAACACCCCTTCTTTAATCCTTTTTATAATTCCTTTAATCTTGCTCTTCTTTTTCTTAGTTTCATATAAAGAAGGGTAAGCTCTAAACATTCCCTCATTATCAGCCTCGTAAAATTTGTAACGTTTCTTAAAGACTGCCATAGTTTCTTAACTCCTTTCACTGCCTTATACCGGTTACTCTAAGATCCCCTCAATGACTTTATTTATTGTATACCCTATGAACAAAAAATGTGAATATATCTTTGGCAAGCCACTGGGAATGAGAGGCTCTTGGAGCATATACTCCTTTTTTGGAAGTGAGCGAATGTTGATCTGCTGCAACTGTATGGATTTCAAATGGAAATACTGATATTTGCAATGTTCAGCGCTCATTATTTGGAGTATTGAGGGGAATGGTGGTAAAATATCACGTGCGGCATCGAAAAAAGACCGGTTGCCTGATGCTTAGACGTCAGGTGAGGGGGGCATGGGAAGTCAGGAATTAATAGAACAATATAAAGAGGCTTACAAAAGGGCCAATGGGAATGATTGTCCTTACGAAATAACCTGCAGTAAGGGATTGTTTATCCTTGAAAACCGTGAGACGGGCTTCGATTACAAGTGCAGAAAAGATGAGTTCATAAGGATTACCTATAGCCTTCATGCACGGACCAAATAACGGGCCGGCATATTTGCGGTAACGAAATCAAAAGCCCTGCTCTTAATACAAGAGCAGGGTTTTTATTATCCGGAAGCAAGAGCGAGCGGTAAATTCGAAGGGGCCCGGCAAAAGGTGAGAAGGTATCCTGATAAATTCGGATTTACAAAAGTTCTCCAATATCTTATTATTATTTTGATAAGAAGTTTCCATAAATCTGACAGAAAACGTTTTGTGGTCTAATTTATGTAGTGCAGGGGAAAGTGAGCAGAGCAGTCTGAACATATGAAAATCAGAAAGATACTCACATCCACGGTTATCTCCGTTTCTCCCGATACCGCTGTTTCCGAAACTATAGCCCTGATGGAAAAGAACAGGATCAGTTGCATGGTTGTTGTCGAGAATAAGAAACCCGTGGGTATATTTACGGAAAGGGATTTTGTCCAGGCCGTGCACCGCGGATACCGCCTGGACGGGCTTGAAATAGGGGAGTTGATGAGCAAGCCGGTTATCACGGCAAGCAGCTCCACCAATATATACGAAGCATACAATATTCTTGAAACACGCAAGATACGGCACCTTGTTATTGTAGGTCCCAGGGGAGAGCTCGAGGGGCTGATTACCCAGTCCGATATAATGAAGAGCCTCGGCGTCGAATATTTCGTCGAGGTGAAAAATATATCGAGGATTATGACCAGGAATGTAGTGGCCGTAGGCAAGGATTATCTGCTCAGGGATGCCGTATCTCACATGGCCAAGTATTCCATAAGCTGTATTATCGTCGAAGAGGACAAGTGTCCGGTAGGCATATTGACCGAGCGCGATGTCGTGCGCCTGTTCCGTGAGGACAGCAAAAGAGACGATACCGTGATCGGCAAGGTTATGAGCCGTCCTGTCCGTACCATATCAGCGGGCGACTCTGTTCATGAGGCTGCGATGATCATGAGCAGCGAAAGGATACGCAGGCTGGTCGTGGTGGATAAGAACGGCATTATAGCAGGTCTGATTACCCAGCACGATATCGTCAGGCAGATAGAGGACAGGTATATAGAGTTTTTAAAAGAAATTATACGGGGTAAGGAGGAAGTCCTCCAGAAAACAAAGAAAATACTGAACGAGAAGATAGTCCTTGAAAATATCCTCCGCTCCTCTACGGATCTGGCCATTGTAGCTGTGGACCTGGGGCTCAATATCGTCTACTACAATCCGGTGGCTGAAAGACTGTTCGGATACAAGGCGGAAGAGGTCATTGGCCGGGCAATAACGGATTTGGGGACTGAGGCCAAGTCATATCCGTTCAATTTCAAGGAGGCCTTTGAAACGGTACAGAGAGAAGGTGAATACACTTATACGACGGAGAGAAAGAAGGAGGACGGGACCCACTATATCGCATACAGGATATCGAGCATACTGGGCAATAACAGGAATCTGGCCGGGTTTGTATTGATGGCACAGGATATTACTGACCGCAAGAAATTGGAAGAAGAGCTTCTCAAAGCGCAGAAACTCGAATCCATCGGAGTTCTTGCCGGAGGCATCGCCCATGATTTCAACAACCTGATCGCCGGTATCCTCAACTGTATCTCCCTGGCAAAATCGAGCATGGATAACAAGGATAAGGTGATCGAAAGCCTCACCATGGCCGAGAAGGCGTCCAGGCTTGCACGGGATTTGACCCAGCAGCTCTTCACCTTTGCGAAGATCGGAGAGCCCGTAAGGAAGATCGCCGTTATCACAGAGCTCATAAAGGATTCCGTCAGCTTCTCGCCCGATGATCTGAGTGCTGCGTATGAGCTTTACACCTCCCCGGAGCTCTGGCCCGTCGAAGTGGATGAGGGGCAGATAAGCAGGGTAATCCATAATCTGTTCCTCAACGCGCGGGAGGCCATGCCCAACGGCGGGGCAATCAGAATCCGCGCTGAAAACGTCGTAATAGGCGCAAAAGACAGTCTGCCTCTTAAAGAGGGGAAATATGTAAGGGTATCCATTGAGGACCAGGGCGTCGGCGTGCCGAAAATGCATTTGCAGAAAATATTCGACCCCTATTTTACAACCAAGAAGCGGGGAAGCAGGAAGGGGACAGGGCTCGGCCTCGCTATCTGCTATTCCATAGTCAAGAACCACGACGGGCATATTACCGTGGAATCCGAGATGGGTGTCGGAACCACTTTCTGCATATACCTTCCGACCCCGCAGATATTATTCTGATTTGATCCTCTTCCCGATCGTAGCGGGGTTGCCGCTTTCGCACTTTGGATCAGCTTTTGCCGAATACCCTTTTGAATATATAATCCACATTCCTGAGGTAATATTTCAGGTCGAATATCTTTTTGATCTCGGCTTTGGCGAGCCGCCGGGTTATGCTCCTGTCTTTCATGAGCAGGTCCATAAAGCCGGCCCCTCTTTTCCAGCTTTCCATCGCATTCTTCTGTACCAGCGCGTATGCATCCTCGCGGGTCATGCCTTTCCCGACAAGGGCGAGCATTACCCCCTGTGAATTGTACAGGCCGTAGCTCCTGTCCATATTCGCTTTCATCTTTTCTGGATAAACATGCATGTTTCCGAGTATGCCGGTCAGCCTGTTCAGCATGTAATCGACCAGGATCGTGCTGTCAGGTACAATTACCCTTTCCACCGAGGAATGGGATATGTCCCTTTCATGCCAGAGTGCGATATCTTCCAGGGCTGCCAGCGCATTGGAGCGGACGATCCTCGCAAGTCCTGAAAGGTTTTCGCTCCCGACAGGGTTTCTCTTGTGGGGCATGGCCGATGACCCCTTTTGCCCTGCGGTGAAAGGCTCCTCCGCTTCCAGGACCTCGGTTCTCTGCAGATGCCGGATTTCAACGGCGACCTTTTCAACCGACGCCGCCACCAAGGCAAGGGCGGTCATGTATTCGGCATGCCTGTCCCTCTGCACTACCTGGGTCGCAACAGGCTCCGGAGTAAGCCCCAGTTTTTTGCATACCCTCTTTTCAAGTTCGGGAGGGATGTTTGAAAATGTGCCGACCGCGCCGGAGAACTTTCCGACGCTTATCAGCTCTTTTGCCTGTTCTATTCTGCGGAGGTTCCTCTTTGCATCCTCATACCAGAGGGCGAATTTCAGCCCGAAGACCAGGGGCTCTGCATGCACTCCATGGCTCCTGCCCATACAGGGAGTATTTTTGTATTTGAATGCCTGGACCTTTAATACATTCATCATCTCTTTTATATCGGTGATGATAATGTCAGCGGCCTCCCGCATGAGGAGAGAAAGGGCCGTATCAACAACATCCGATGAGGTGAGTCCCTTATGAATGAACCTCGACTCAGGGCCTACGAGTTCGGCAACGGATGTAAGGAAGGCGATTACGTCATGTTTTACCGTCTTTTCAATCTCGTCGATTCTCCCGATATCGAATCCCGCCTTTTCCTTTATTGTTTTCACTGCGCCTTTCGGGATCTCCCCCAACTCGGCCCATGCCTCGCATGCCGCTATTTCAACATCAAGCCATTTCTGGTATTTGCCCTCAGGCTCCCAGAGTTTTCCCATTTCAGGGCGTGTGTATCGTGCAATCATGAAGCCTCCTCAAAAAGCGTTATAGCGTACAGCATTTAAGCTTTGACGCTTATAAGTTAAATAAACGCTCTATTTTAACGGAATCTTTACCTTTCTTTCCAATCCCGAAGAGCTTTCCTTCAGGATCTTTCAGCCGTATGAAAGCGGAGCTGAAGCCCGGAAGCCCGGAAGCCTGAAGACTCTCTTTTAGTTCTTCCGCACTAGCTTGCCTTCCGCACTTTTGCCCTATTCTTATCGGATTGCCGTTTTTTGCCCTTTTAAGATTATCCCATTCCACCTTTATTTCCGGCAGATGTCTCAGGGCGGTATCGATGGAATACAGTGCCGGAGCTTTATGGGGCAGATCATCGATGCCCGCTGAATTATCAATGGTGAAGTCCCCGATCCTGGTGCGCACCAGTTCGGTGATATATGCGCCGACCCCGAGCTCATTGCCCAGGTCATTGCACAAGGAGCGTATGTAAGTGCCCTTTGAGCATGATACTTTCAGGGTAAGAAAAGGGCTTTCAAAATTGAGAACTTCTATGGCTTTGATCGATATCCTTCTCGGTTTTCTTTCTATCTCGATGCCCTTTCTGGCCAATTCGTACAGGGGCCTGCCGGATACCTTGATAGCGGAGTGCATGGGCGGTATTTGTTCGATATCCCCGGTAAATTTCAGGATAGCGGTTTCTATTTCGCTTCTGGTTACCGTAAAGCGCTCTGTCTTTTTTATCACCACTCCCTCTGAGTCATAGGTATCTGTACACTCCCCGAGCTTGGCGGTCACGATATATTCTTTGTCCAGATCCGACAGGAACCCGGTAATCTTGGTCGCCTCGTTCAGGCATACAAGAAGAACCCCTGTTGCCGCAGGATCGAGGGTGCCGGCGTGCCCCGCCTTTTTTACTTTATAGGTTTTTTTGACTGCGGTGACGGCATCATGGGAGGTGATGCTAGGATTTTTGTTGAGATTGACTACTATATTCATAGGGTTTAAAGCTGCCCAATCCTTTCAACTCAAACATTATCAGGAAACTATATTCCGGAGGCCGTATGTCATATCCCGGCTTCCTTGAGAAGGTCAGGTCAATTGCCCAGCATTTCTCTGTATATATGTTTCTCAGTGTCAGAGCCCTTAGCCCCTGGCCTTTTCTTGTATCATATCCTATATTCCAGTTGATAGACCATTTGTTCGTAATTGCGGAAGCTATCCCGAGGTAATACTGCATAAAATCACCTGCCCGTGCGTAGTATTCGCTCAGGTTTATGGTCGTTCCTTTCAGCACCGTTGCGCTGAGGCTTGTGTTTAAGGTCTCGGTTTGCATTTTATTCAAGTCTTCGGACATGTTCAGGCTCAAGCTGAAGGGCCCGCTTGAAACTGATGCGTCCAGCAGAGTAGGAGGCAGCGTGTGCGCTGAGGCATTGAAATCATAGGGCTGTGTCAGACGGGCGGACAAAGTGAGATTCCTTAAATAGAGCGTGTTCAAAAGAGAAAGTTGTGCAGACGAGATTTTATCGAAAAGCTCGACCGAATCGAAAGTCGGCAAAGGATGGGTCTCTGGAATAAAACTATAAGACAGAGAGGGCTCTATAATATGGGTGGCCGATGATCCGTAGCGCTTGATAAGTCTTGTCAGGGCATTTGCCCTGTATTCAAAAGTTTCCCGGTGAAGCATTGAATCGAACGGCGCTGCGTTCTTGAGGTTATATGCGGTCTCCCTGAGGGACAGTGACTGGAATACCTGTATCCAGTCTCCGAATGAATGAGACAGGGTAGGGTTGATATCCAGCCTCTGTCCACTTGCCTCTGTCCGGCGTGCAAAATTGGTAAGGCTGGAAGACATGTAAAACATCAATGGCCCGATTCCGGATGTATTTATTACATACCCGACCTCAGGCAATCTCTGCGGCACATGGGCGTTTTTATCCTGAAGGTCTACCCAGTATTGGCCGAGCAGATAAAGCCTTGAGTTTCTGAGCGGCAGAGAGGCCTCCCCTGTTGACTGCAGGAAGCGCTGGACTTGTTCGGACCTCTTGTAGGCGAACTCCCTGAAGAAGTTCTGATCGTTTACATAATTGATATCAGCAAAGCCCCTTATATCACCGAACTGCTGCTCGTGCATCCCTTTTAGCTGATAGTAGGTCTTGTTTAATTTCTTATCATTGAGGTGATATAAATACCACTTGCCTTTGCTGTCAAAATCAAGATACCTGTATTCAGCGCTTTTGCCTAAGCCGCGCTTGCTGTAGTAATCGAGATTGAAAGTCGCATCCTTGTTTTCATCTATTGCCCAGAAAAACGAAGGGCTGAATTGAAAGCCCTTTGTGCTCGTGTTGCCTATAAGGGGGAACAGGAACCCGGTTTCGCGCTCGGTTTTCACAGGGGCCCAGATAAAAGGAGAGTACAGGACAGGCAGGCCCTTGACTCTGTATGTTGCATTGTGTGCGGTAAGCCTCTTGCCCACCTCCATATCAACATCATGTCCCTTAAAGCACCAGTCCGGGCTTCCTGCCGCGAAGATTTTGCCTCCTGCTGAATCCTGAGGCCGGCCGCCTGTAAATGGTTCGGAATCGCATGTCGTGAATGTTGCTGTTGACGCATGGTAATGGTCCTCTTTTATTTTCTGCAGGTTTTCGGCTTTTATCCAATACCCGATCTTCGGTCCCCCTCCCTTTAAGGTCTTCTGGCTCTTAAGGAAGATCAAGGCATTGTAAAGCTTGCCTGTCTTTGTATCGAGGTTCAGCTCGGCCTGCTCGCTATTGATCACTGTAGTATCGTCTTCGTAAATAACGTGCCCCTTTGCTTCGGCATCTGACGATTTGTTATAGAGGATCGCTTTATCCGCATACAATACAACCTTGCCTTTTTCGATCTTTACATTTCCTATCGCAACATATCTGTCGTCCTCCCTGTAGTGCTCGAGAACATCCGCAGTGATAGTGGTAGCAGCCCGGGCGGGAGAGGGCAGAGGCCAGAGGACAGAAGACAGTATAAGTAACAAGTAACGAGTGACGAGTAACGAGTTGAGTTTTGGGTTATGATTCTTTCCCCTTCCTGACTTGTTACTTGTTACTGGCAACTTGCAACTGCCTTTCATAGCGTTTCCCTCAAGCTGCCGAGGATGGCTTTTTCTCCGAGCACTTCCATTGCCTCGCCTATGGTGTAGAAAGAGCCGGTAATCAATATAAGCGGCGAGTAACGAGTGACGGGTGACGAGTCAGTAATCCCCCCCTGCCCCCCTTTACTAAAGGGGGGTGAGGGGGGATTTAATTCGTTACTGATTTTAGTAGCCGTTCCGATTGCTTCCTTTAAGGTCGGCTCAGTATGAGTATTCGCAATCCCCGAGGCCGAAGCATATTCCGCAAGTTTGTTGGGATCTGCTGCCCTGCCGTAGTTGGGCGCTGTAAAGATTATATGTGAGGCAAGGGGCAGGAGAGGGCTCAGAATGCCGTCGAGATCCTTGTCGGCCATGACCCCTATGATGAGAATGATCGTATGCTTGCCAAGATGTCTCTTGATGAAAGCGGATAAGGCCCGGGCCGCATCAGGGTTGTGTGCTCCATCAATCATTATCGGCGGATTGCTGCTTACCAGTTCAAGTCTGCCCTGCCACTTTGTTGCCGCAAGCCCCTTTTTAAGTAACGAGTCTTCAGGACTATTATCTTTTAACTTGTTACTTGTAACTTGTAACTCGTTACTGTCTTTAGAGCTACTGCTTTCCAGCGCAACCAAAGATGCCTTTACCGCGAGGCATGCGTTGTGAAGCTGGTGGTCCCCCTGTAAGGGCGTGTGCAGGTCAGCGAGTTCATGTGTGCCGTTATTGTAGGAGAATGTGATTCCATTAAACCCCGACGCTGCCGGGGCGCCGCTGAAATCCTTTCCATAGATGAAGAGCCGGGATGACCGGCTCTCAGCAGTTGCGCGTATTACGGCCTCGACCTCTTCCTCCTGCATCGCGCATACGACGGGAATGCCTCTTTTTATTATCCCGGCTTTTTCCCCTGCGATTTCGCCCAGCGTATTGCCGAGGAACTCCTTGTGATCGTAGCTTACCTTTGTGATAACGGAGACCTCGGGCACTATGACATTTGTCGCGTCCAGCCTGCCCCCCATGCCTGTTTCCACAACAGCCCAATCAATTGTGTTGCGTTGAAAGTATACAAACGCCATGGCAGTTACAAACTCGAAGAATGTAGGTTCCTCAACTTTGAATTTTGAATTTTGAATTTTGAATCTTATTTCTTCCGTGAGGGCTACTACCTCTGACTCGGGGATATACTTATTATCAATCCTGATCCTCTCGGTAAAGCTTACAAGGTGGGGGGATGTGAAGAGGCCGACTTTATAACCATGGGCCATGAGCATGGACGATATCATGGCGGACACCGATCCTTTGCCGTTCGTGCCTGCTACATGTATGGAAAGAAAGCCCTTGTGCGGGTTGCCTAAGAGGGACAGGATTTTTTCAGGTTTCTCAATGCCGAGTTTGATGCCGTATTTCTGAAGGCCGTATAAATAATCGATTGCATCCCTGTACCTGTAACTCATGACTCAAACGATGCCGGCATAAAATGTTCGATCAATGTATGTATGGTGTCTTTTAACTCTTTCCTCTCGACAACGAGATCTATCATGCCGTGTTCGAGAAGGAACTCGGCCCTCTGGAAGTTCTCGGGCAATTGCTGCTTTATAGTCTGCTCAATTACCCGTGGGCCCGCAAATCCTATGAGACTCTTGGGTTCGGCGATTATTATGTCCCCAAGCATGGCAAAGCTTGCGGTTACCCCGCCGAAAGTGGGGTCTGCAAGCATTGATATATACAGGACGTCCGTCTCTTTTAATTTTGCAATCGCCGAGGACACTTTTGCCATCTGCATCAAAGAGAACATGCCCTCCTGCATCCTCGCCCCACCGGATGAGGAAACGGTAATCAGGGGGATTTTCATCTCCAGCGCTCTCTCGGCGGCCCGTGCTATTTTCTCGCCGACTATCGATCCCATGCTTCCCCCCATAAATGAAAAATCCATTATAGCGAGGACAACCGGCTTGCCGCCTATTGATGCATCCCCGTAGATGGCGGCCTCTCTCAGGGCGCTCTTTTTTATATTATCCGCAAGCCTTTCCTTGTAGGGAATCGAATCCTTGAAGTCGAGGGGATCGTTTGTGGCCAATTCGCCGTCTATTTCAATGAAGCTCTCCTCATCAGCTATGAAATGAATCCGCTCAAGGGCGCTTATTCTGAAGTGGTAATTGCATTTGGGGCATACCTGGAGGTTTTTTTCTATCTCTTTCTTGTAGATGATCTCCTTGCAACTGTCGCATTTGACCCACAGCCCTTCGGGTATCTTTACTCTCTTTTCCGACTTTACTTCTTTTATTCTTTTGAACCAGGCCATAATTCGTGACGAGTAATCGGTAATCAGTAATCAGTAGAAAGAATTAAGGAAACTTTCCTTTCACTGATCACGCGTTACTGTTTACTGATTACTGCTGTTTATTGCCTCCCTCAGGTCTTTGATGAAACCCTCTGCATTCCCGGGTTCCTCGTGAAACTTTTTTACTATCGCGCTCCCGACAATAACACCGTCGGCAAGGCGTCCGACCGTCTGCGCCTCCCCGGGAGTCGAGACCCCGAAACCGACGGCTACGGGTTTTTTTGCCAATTGTTTAACTGTATCGATATGCTTTCTGAATGCTTCATCGATTGAGAGCTTTGACCCGGTGATCCCCGTTATCGAGACATAATATACAAAACCTCTGCATGCCGATACTATGCTCTTTATCCGGGCTTCAGTTGATGTCGGCGCAACCAGGAATATGGTATCAAGGCCGCTTCCGGGTCCGGACGGCCTGGATAATTTTATAAAGCTCCCTGCCTCTTCGGGCGGAAGGTCGGGGATGATGACTCCGTCTACGCCGGCTTCGATTGCATCCTTTACAAAAAGCTCTTCCCCGTATTTGAAAACAGGGTTATAGTAGGTCATCAGAATTATCGGTATCCGGGTATGATGCCTCAATCCCCGCACGGCTGCGATTACTTTCCTGAGCGTAGTGCCTGACTTCAACGCCCTCCCCGCGGCCTGCTGTATCGTCGGGCCGTCTGCAAGGGGATCAGAAAACGGGATGCCCAGTTCTATAATATCGGCGCCGCACTTTTCGAGGAGCATGACCCGCTCTATGGTTGTTTCAATATCCGGGTCCCCGGCCATGATGTAGGGAATGAAGGCCTTCTTGCTCTGCTCTTTCAGTTTTTCGAGTGTAATGGCAATTTTTGTCTTTTTCATAATTTTAATCGGAGAGGTTTACTCCCTTGATCTTCGCCACCTGCTGCACATCTTTGTCCCCGCGGCCCGAGAGGTTGACGATCATGATTTTATCGCGGGACAGTCCGGGCGCGAGTTTTACGGCCTCTGCGAGGGCATGCGCCGATTCAAGTGCGGGAATTATGCCTTCGGTCTTTGAAAGTATTTCGAATGCCGACAAAGCCTCATCATCGGTGGCATAGGTATACCGGATCCTGCCCGAATCTTTAAGAAAGGAGTGCTCAGGACCTACTGAGGCGTAATCGAGCCCTGCAGAGACCGAATGCGTATCGAGGACGTTCCCGTCGTCGTCCTGAAGCAGATAAGTCTTGCACCCCTGGAGAATGCCGATGGAGCCCCCGGCGAACCGAGCGGCATGCTCTCCTGTCTCAATGCCTTTTCCCCCTGCCTCTACGCCGATCATCCGTATATCTTTATCAAGGAATTCGTTGAACAGACCCATCGCATTGCTGCCGCCGCCGACACAGGCGATCAAGTAGTCAGGCAGCCTGCCCTCTGCTTTGGTGACCTGCCCTTTGGCCTCTTTGCCGATTATCGACTGGAAATCCCTTACGATCATCGGAAAAGGATGCGGGCCGAAAACAGTCCCCAACACATAATGGGTAGTCCTGACGTTTGCCGTCCAATCCCGCATGGCCTCGTTTATCGCATCCTTAAGCGTTTTAGAGCCGATGTCCACCTCTCTGACCTCCGCCCCGAGCAGCTTCATCCTGAAGACATTCAATGCCTGGCGCTGCACATCTACGGAGCCCATATATATCTCACAGGCGAGCCCGGCCAGCGCGGCCCCTGTGGCTGTGGCAACGCCATGCTGCCCGGCGCCGGTCTCCGCTGTCAATCTCTCTTTGCCCATCCGCTTTGCAAGGAGCGACTGCCCGAGGGCGTTGTTAATCTTATGCGCCCCGGTGTGGGCCAGGTCCTCGCGTTTCAAATATATCTTCGCGCCGCCGAGTTTTTCCGTAAGCCGCTTTGCAAAGTACAGGGGCGTAGGCCTTCCGATATAGGTGGCCTGTAAATGTTTCAGTTCTTCCTGGAACGATTTATCCGTTTTCGCCTGCATGTAGGCCCTTTCGAGCTCATGCAAAGCGGACATGAGGGTCTCGGGGGCAAATCTGCCGCCGTAGTGCCCGAAATACCCCTTTTTATCCGGCAGTTTTTTAATTGTGGTCCTCCACAGGGAATTTCCAATTATCCTGCGCAATTTTTTCAGGATTTGGTATTATATCACAGATTATGTTGAGATATAATGGCCGTGCTTGGGGTGAGGATTATATGTCCGGGAAGCTCGTTGATTACGAATATCCTGATGAGGCGGTAAAAGAACCGCTCGCCAGGCTGCCCGTGATATAATTGTATATGAATGCATAAGGTTAACTATGATTAAAGTAAAGATCTGTGGGATAACAAATATTGAAGATGCGCTGGCAGCGGTTGATTATGGTGCAGATGCCCTTGGATTCATATTTTTCGAGAAGAGCCCGAGATATGTAACGGCCGAGAGGGCCAGGGAAATCATTTCTTATCTGCCCCCGTTCATTACAACAATAGGAGTTTTTGTCAACGAGGAGCAGGCCAGAATGAAAGAGATCATGGAGTTCGCCGGTGTCAATATTCTCCAACTGCACGGTGATGAGCCCTCTGAAACATGCACGGTCTGGCACAGGGTCATAAAAGCGCTCAGAGTAAGGCATTTTACGGATCTGAAACCGCTCGAGGCGTTCAGGGTATCGTCATTCCTTCTGGACACGTATTCTCCTGAGCAGTTCGGGGGAACAGGACAGATATTCAATTGGGACATTGCGGTGGAGGCAAAGAGATTCGGCAGGATCATCCTTTCGGGCGGCCTTAATCCGGACAATGTTGAAAAGGCGATCAAATGGGTCAGGCCCTATGCAGTTGATATCTGCAGCGGTATAGAGGAGGAGAAAGGAAAGAAGGACCTGAAGAAGATGCGGCTGTTTATCGAAAGGGCTAAGGGCGCTTTGACGCAACCCGTATAACCGTTTTTACGTTCCCCCGCGGATTGAAATCCCCGATAACCTCGATGAATCGCGGTTTTAAAATACGCTCCAGTTCCTCGTATATCCTGTTCGTCGATTCCTCATGGGATATATGCACATCCCTGAATGAATTAAGGTAGAGCTTCAATGACTTCAGTTCTACAATTTTTTTGGCGGGTACATAATTAATACTGATGGCCGCAAAATCAGGATAGCCTGACCGGGGACACAGGCAGGTAAATTCAGGGAATGTGATATTGATATCGTAATCCCGTTCCGGATACGGGTTGTCCCATATCTCCAGTGCCGTCTCTTTTATTTTCTTTTCACCGTAGCGCATTCAGTATTTCCCTGATGAACCTTTCAAAATCAGTTAATCGCGTGGTTGCTATCTCATAAACGATAGCATTATCTATTCCCGCATAATCATGTACTATGATGTTTCGAAATCCCTTCATCGACTTAAGGATATCCCTCACCCCTGCTGAAATGATTTTATTTTGAAAGAGCTTCTCAAATATATCGCTTTCTTCTGCAGGGAGTCCTAACTGCAACCCTGATATGAAAAACCCGCAAATATCGACTGCGCATTCCACTGAAACCTGCAAAAGCCGCTCACATGCCCTCCGTTTCTCAATCGATGAGAGATACTCGTCATAATCTTTGGGGAGAATGCTTTTAAGCTCTTTAAGATATCCCTCTAATTCGTCTATCTTGACGAGTACGCGTTGCTTATCGAGCATCTGCCACTTTCTCCAGGTAGTCCTCATAAAAGTATTTGTAGTCCTCAAATTCCTCGATTGTTCGGAACACGAGTTTGTAGAGCGCATCTTCATCTCTACAGAACAGGACCCTTCCCTCTTTAATCACTCTGTGTTTGATATATATGGGAAGTTGCTGGTAAACGTGTATATCGAAATCATACTCTGAAAGATACTCCAGTTTTTTGTGAGACAGGGCAGTGGATTCATATGCTTTCGGCAAGAGGACGATGCATATATCCTTATCCGATAAAGAAGTTGTCTCGTTTCTCGCTGCACTGCCGAACAGGATCACTGCAAGCACGTCGTTATCGGCCGAGGCCTTTCGTATCAATCTGTCCAGCATGGTTACATTTCCAACAGTTTTCATATGGTTATCGTAACATGAAAATAAGGGGGGTGTAAATTAGAGGAGGACTTTTTCCGTATCAAGGATGCGGAGAACGGAATCCACGCTTATTTTCGAAATATCGTTATCCGTGCCGATCAGCGGGATATGCTTGAGCCCGGTATTGGGCGACGGCACTGCCTGCTTGAGCACCCCCTGGTTCGGGTCCGCCCATAACGATACAACGGTGATGGGAAAGAGCACATCGAGGTAATATGCCATTGACAGAATGCCTCCATCAGGAGCAATGAGCACATTACAGCAGTTTTTTATTATGGACAGCGTTTCCAGAAAGCCGGTCTCTCCCCTGAGGTCTATAACTGAAGGCAGATCGAAGGGCTCTGTTTTATGGATGCCGAAGAGAATTATTCTCACATTTCTGTTTTCCGAAAGCCTCCCGAAGAGCGTTCTCCAGTTATCCGCCGGCCAATCTTTCTTGTATCCGTAAAACTGCCCGGTCTCGGTACTTACATGGGCGCCGATATAAAGCAGGGATGAATCATAAATATTAAAACGCCTGCTGAACGCATCGTACTCATCTTTCCATCTCAATTTCGGAGTGAGCTTTCCTCTCTGCCACGAAAGCCATTTTGTGGGATTGATCTTTTCAAGAACGATATCGTAACTGTCCCTGCGCAAATGTAGCCGCCTGAGCGTATCTTCCATGTCGAGCTGCATCCCCCGCTCCCACCACGGCACAGCAATAACCCCGGTGCCCTCAAGCAGGCGGAACGGCTCTTCGAGTTCTTTCCGTGTAAGAAAGTCTATCTGCGCATCCGGTATAAATTCCTTTATCCTCCAGACCAATGCATAGAGGCCAAGGGCTATATCCCCGAGCCCCCTGTTCCATGCGACAAGGAATGTTTTTTTGCCGCTCTTTGCCGCTTTCCTCAGCAACTGGTCGAGTTCGTTTCCCCTGAGCGCTTTGAGAAAGCCGAGCATTACCGTGCTCCCCGTCTCTCGCATATAATCAGGTATTGCTGGGTGAGGAATTTGTCTAATTTGTTGCACAGCAGCCTGTTCGCTACCTTGAGAAGCGTGCCTGCTTTTTCATTCCTTTCGATTGCAATGATCTTATAGCCGGATACCGCGCACATATTCTTTATAGTGGCAAGAGAGAAGAAACGCACATGATCTCTGTCCAGGATACCTTCCGCCCTGTACAGCCATCTGTCCAGGATGAGATCTTTTATGATCTTATAGTGCTGGATGTTGGGGATGCTGCATACTACCGTGCCCCCGGGGGAGAGGTGCTTGCTGAATCTCTGCAGCGCAGCCCAGGGATCCCTCAGATGTTCAAGCACGTCGGCAAATATGATGCAGTCGAAGAGGGTCTGCTCGCTGAACAGGGGCTCGCTTTTTTCAATGTCCTTCACAAAGACTTTATCGAGACGTCTTTCCGCTTCCTGCGCAATGGCGCCGTTTATCTCGATCCCCCATACTGTCAGATTATCGTTCGAATCTTTAAGGGTCTTGCCGAGCATGCCGCTGCTGCAGCCGACGTCCAGTATGAATTTTGCCCCGGGAGGAATCAGCCTTAGCAGCTCAGAGCGGGTATGGTGGTAATAATGATAGGGCTTCAGACCGGAAAGGTCGTTGGGCAGTCTGAAATCATCCAGCGTATCACCCCATTTTTTAAAGAAGAGCCTGTTGTTTTGCCTTGTGGTCCTTTTTTTAAACCGGCTGCCCCTGACTTTTAACGATACCTGTTCAAAATGAGTCAGAACACTGCCGGAACAGTACATTACCTTCAACCCCAGCTTCCTTACCTTGAGGCATAAATCGATATCTTCCGAGCCATGGAGATATTGCTCATCAAACCCCCCGACCCTTTCAAAGATGTCCTTCCGGATGAGCAGGCAGGCGCCTGTTACCGCTTCGCATTCACCTGTTGCCGCAGCTTCGGGGATGTTAGCCGGGCGCTTTTTGAAGGGATGGCAGCGGTTTCCCTTATGATCGAACATAACGCCTATATGCTGTAATGTCCCGTCAGGGTAGAGAAGTTTGCTGCCGGCGATCCCGCAATCCGGATCCCGCTGCATTACTCCGACCATTTCTTCAAGCCAGTTTGCATGGACAATCGTATCGTTGTTCAGGAACAGGAGCAATTCGCCTTCTGCTGCTGCGGCAGCGGCCCTGTTATTGCCTCTCGCAAAGCCGAGATTCACGGGATTTGTGATGACTTTATGTTTGAGCGAGGAGAGATATTCTTTTGTCCCGGTTTCTGTGGAGCCGTTGTCGAAAAGGACTATCTCATAGTTCTGGTAGCGGGTGTTGTGTTCTATTGAGGTTACGCACTGTTTTGTATATTCAAGCTTGTTCCAGTTGAGGATTATGATGCTTACCTTATGGGTTGCCACGAGACTGTCCCTTCCCGGGATAAAGTCCGAACATGAAGCCCGCCAGGAGAGTGAATACAATGGCATGTTCGTGATGGAGCGTGGTGTCGAATATCCCGCCCACAAAGGTGACCAGAAAGCCTCCGAGGGCGCTGTATTGTATGCCTTTTTGAAATCCCGATTCCGTCCTGATTTTTCTATAGACGGCCATGAACCCGAATATTATCAGGAAAAGGGCAAAAAGCCCGGGGAGCCCGACCTGAGAGGCAATCTGCAGATAAATGTTGTGTGCATCAAAATAGCTTGCGCCGGCCTCGGGCGTGTAGGTAACGGGAAATGTGTATTGAAAATGGTTGAGTCCGATGCCGGTAGCCGGGTGCTCCAGGAACAGGGTAAGCGCATGCTGCCAGATATACGATCTGCTGACAAGAGACTGGGTCATGAACAGTTTCAGGAACATGGGCTTATAAGAGTACACTGAAGCGGTAACCAACAATAAAAGCACAAGGGAAAACACTTTCACCGACTTGAGCCGCCAGTTCTTGAAAGCCAGGACCGCTACGAACAGGAACAGGGCCAAAAACGATGTCCTCATCGCAGTCATGACTGCGGCAACGAGGACTATGGAAGCGGATACGCTTATAGCTGCCTTTGAGATGCCTGAATCCCTGTCCGAAAAGATAATTGTCCCGATCATGGATGCGATGACTATTATGAAGTACATAGCGGTATAATTGCTGTTTCCCAGGGCGTGTATCTCAAGCGCCCTGTGTATCTGAAGGGACTGGAATATTCCGAACAGGGCAGCAGCAGTTGTTGAGGCGTAAAGACCCCAGAGAATAGCCCTTATGCTCTTTTCGCCGGTGATGCTGCACGCTATGAAGAAAGGGATGGTGTAATAAAGTACATCCCTGACCCCTTTAATGCTCTTGGCCGGATGTGCAGCAAAGGCGCTGCTTATCAAGGCGGACAGGAGGAGCGCTATGAAGCCGTAATGGGCAATTGACAGATGTATAGTTACCTCTCTCCTGTGGAGCTGGATAAGTAGAATAAAGAGAAGAAGAAACAGGCATATAAGCTTTAATGACTCGGAAAACGGCAGCGATATGACCAGCAGAACCGCCAATGCAAGCTTTATTTTATCGAGAGCAAAAATAAGAGATCTCCTTGTTATCAGTTCAGCCTGTATTTTTTTAAACCGCAGATCGTAGTTGTCAATTTCTCGGCGCGGTGCTTGTACGTATGCTCATTAAGTACCCTTTTATGCGCATTTTCTGCAATCCTTCTTCTTTCGGTATCGGCTTTTATGTAATAAATTATTTTCTGCATACATTCATCCAGGCTGTTGAACATGACAATCTCATCCCCCTCAACGAAATCATCCCTGCCATGAAGCCTCTCGTCGGACAGCAGAAACCCGCCGCATGCGGGAATGCCATAGCATCTTTCGGGCAGCCCCCAGCTCCTTTCCCCATCGCGGTCTGCCGCGCATCCGAAGTTGATATTGATTTTGCTCTTTTGTATCAGCTCGATCTGTGCATCAAAATCCAGGAATCTCCCGTCTTCGAACCGGTAATTTATCCTGTTCTTTTTGAGAAGTTCGCCCAAGGCATTGAGAAAATCAGTGCGATGGCGGTGCTCGGGATGTTTTGCGGAGTCGATATTACCGATGAATGAGACATCTGTAGTATAGATATCGGTGTCCCTGAGATCGTCCATCGTAAGGCCTCTCATGTTATACCTGCTCAACCATGCCGCGTTCGGAAGGTAAAGTATTGCAGCGCTTGAGCCGGGCAGTTCCTGAAGGGAGTGTGTGGCAAAAATATCGATAAGGTTTGCCTTGAGGAGCAGGGAAAGCTTCCATCTCCGCGCCCCGATATTGGGCATATCAAGGCACCAGGTAGCCCTTGGGATCCCGGCCTTTTTGAGTTTGTGCGACAAATTTAAAAACTTCGCTTCTTCCTTGAGTATCTGCTTGAATTCGAAGACGACCGCGTCCGCGCCATGCGCACATATCTCATGAATATCCCATAAATTATAAGCTACGGAATGTCCCAGTTCCTGTAAGGCTTCCTCGAGTCTTTCGTTTCTATGTCTGTAATTCAGAACTATCCGCATCTTTGTTTGGTTTGCCCAGTAGAGTTTCGACCGCAGCGACTATCTCTTGCGGGGTTATCTGTTCCATGCAAACTGGATTATAGCATTTTTTGCCGATGCACGGCTTGCACGTTTTGGGCTTCTCGATAACAACAGCCCCCTTTGCCTGACAGGGGCCGCACAGTTTCGGGTCGGTTGGAGAGAAGAGCGCAACGGTAGGTATTTTGAGGGCAAATGCGATGTGCATAGGTCCCGTATCATTGGTAATAAATACATTCACTTTCTCTATAACCGCCGCTGTCTCCCTTAATGTCAGCCTTCCGGCTGCGGATACGGCTCCTTCAATCTCAGAAGCTATCTTGTCGGCTAAAGGCTTTTCTCCCCTATTGCCGGTCACCACGATCCTGCATCCGAACCGCCCTGCAAGGAGCCTCCCGAGCTCAACGAACCGTTCTGGCGGCCAGCATTTAAACGGTTTTTGCGCGCCCGGATGAAGCCCTATCAGCAGCGAATCCTTCTTAATGCCGTTATTTTCGAGAAAGCTGGATGCAGGCTCTCTATCCCCTCCGTCCAGATAAACAGAGGTCGTCTTATTATTTGTGCCGGCTCCTATCTGACTTATAAGATTCAGCCGTGCCTCGATCCCGTGGACAGTATTCTGCGAGTCGATTTTCCGTGTAAGGATGAAATCAAGCCCCTTGTTCTGCCCCTCTGTGCCTATAATTTCAGGGGCCCCCGACAAAAAGGTAATGAGCCATACGATACGGTCAGAGGAATGGAAAATAAAGGCTGCCTCAAATCTCCCTCTCCTGAGCGCCTTTACCAGGGCAGGGGCGGAGACTATCCCGCGTGCACCCCTCTTGAAGATGAAAAGGCTGTCTATCCCCGGATTCCCTTTCAGAAGCTCATATCCCGGTGGGTTCGTAAGGACACCTATATAACTGTCCGGGTATGTTTCCTTCAGTGCTGAGATTGCCGGGGTCCCCCACAGGGTGTCGCCGATGCCCGTTGTGCTGACTACCAGGAAACGCTTCGGATTTACAGTATGCCCATCCTTTTCAGGGGCAAAAAACCTGAAGAGCCCGACAAGCGCCTTGATCGCAAGGATTTTAATGTGCTTGATGATTTTCCCTGCTCCTTATATTCAACATCGTTACAATTTCATTAGAGACCTCGGGGATCGTAATGTCTTTAATATGGGTCTTTTTGAGGCATTTATGTCCCTCTCCGTAAGGTCCCCAGACTTCAGGCGCTATCCCCCTTCCGATGAGGACAAGTATCCTGCCTCCTGCTGCGGCCCCTATGTGCATGGCGCCGCTGTCGTGGCATACAAACAAATCTGCAATCTCTACTATTGCCGCAAGATCCATTATGTGCGGCGTTTTATAATAAAGAGCGTCAGGGGATGCCTCAGCAATTCTCACTGCTTTATCGGAATCTGCGGGCACGGCTGTAATGATAACCTTGATCCGGTATTCTTTGAGTTCTTTGAGCAACTGAATAAAATTCTCAACCGGCCATGTGGTCTCAGGTCCGCTGTTGCTTATGCTCAGGACAATAATCTTCCCGATTCCTCTATTTACGTTACTCTGATGCAGAAAATCCTGAACAGCGGCCCTTGATTTCTCAGGGATTTTAACAGAAATATCCTTTAGAAAGCTATCCGGCCTTATTCCAAGAGAGCTAAGCAGATTGAGGCACTGCTCGATCTGATGGCCCGTCTTGTTCACTTCCTGCACCGGAAGGTTATAAAGTAAATTCAGCGGATGGTAATTATCCGATACATAGCCGACGCGGTATCTGGCCCTGCTCATAAATGTCGCGATCGCAAGATTCGAAGAAAACCCGCCTTTTACGCCTATGGCGAGGTCGAACTTAGCATCTTTCAGCATTGCCCTCAGCTTTATGTGCTTGTTCTTGAAAATTCCCCTGTTTTTTTTATATACAATGACCTTATCAATATACGGCGCATTTTCAATTGCGTTCGCATTGGTATCTTCCGCGAGTACGGTAAGACATGCCCCCGGAAATTCCCTTCTTAATGTTTTCAAGAGCGGTATGGTACATATCATGTCGCCTGTTCTGTTCATCCGGATAACAAGGATGTTCCTGATGTCGTCCCGCATAAATCGTGCAGGCCGGAAGAGGTGCTGCATTATTTTCCAAAAGGCCTTTCTCATGAGAGATCGTTCTGCCTCACCGTGCGATGCCCTTAAGCCGCAATGCCCGGGTGATGGCATCAAAAACTTCATCCGGAGTTATCGCCTCAAGACATTTCCTGACTTCAACCCCGTCGCACGTGTCCCTTTTGCATTCCATGCACTTCATATTCTTTGTGAGCACGGTGTGCCCAGCGCCCCATGGCCCCCACTGGGCATGGCCGGTGGGCCCGAAGAGGGCGATGACAGGGGTCCCGGTAGCGGCCGCTATGTGCATCGGGGCTGAATCCACTCCGAAAAACAGGGTCGCTGCGGCGGCTATCGCCGCAAGCTGCTTGATGGTAGTGCTGCCGCACAAGTCTATGGGCAGAGATATCCCCTTGAGCATTGATAAAATCCTCTTTGCCTTCTCCAGCTCTTTTGCAACCGGGGATGCTGTTACGATTACTCTTATTCCCCTATCGGTGAGCCGGTCTATCACCTCAGCCATATATTCATCTTTCCAGCATTTGAAAAGCCACCTCGATGTCGGGTGGATATGGACAACGGCCTCTGTCTCTTTTATAGTGTTTCGCTCAAAAACGTTTTTTACAAATGAACGCGCGTCTTTGGGAATGGCCATGTCAACAGTAATATCCTCCGTACTGATACCAAACTGCTTTATTATATCGAGGTTTTGCAGTACCATATGCTGACTGCCGTCTTTCCGGGCACGGTGGGTATAGAGATAACGCTTCCCCCAAAAGCCGTCCCCCCTGGGATCATAGGCGAATCTGTATCTCGCGCCTGAAAGAAATGACAGTATGGCCGCCCTGTCCCCGCTGGTAAGGTCAACCGACATATCGAAGCCCCCGGACCGGATTCCTTTAAGGAAAGAAAGCTCTTTGATGTACCTTTGCACATGGTGTAAGTTTTTGATCCCCCTGTTGTAGGTTATCACTTCATCTATGAGGGGATGGCCGCTTAAGACTTCCTCTGTCCCTGAATTAACAAGGGCGGAGATATGCGCATCCGGGAAATTTTCCCTCAAGGCCCTGAAAACAGGGACAGTGAGAAGGACATCCCCGATATGCCGGAGCTTGATAACGAGGATTTTTCTTATATCTTCAAATTCATGCATTATTGAAAAGTTTTGCGTAAAGAAGCTCGATCTTACCGAGCATATTCTCAAAAGAATAATCCCCCTCGACGAGCTTTCTCCCCGCCTCCCCGAAGCGGGCCCTCAATTCAGGGTGTCTATAAAGCTCGGTAACCTTTCCGGCAATCTGCTCAGGGTTTCCGGGTTCGATCAAAAAGCCTGTTTTGTTGTCGATCACTATCTCTTTTATCGCCCCTGTATCAGAGGCTACAACGGGTCTTTTCATTGCCAGTGCCTGAAGGAGTGTCTGGGGAACGCCTTCGTGCCCATAGGACGGGTGGACTATGATATCCAGCGACGCCATTACTTCAGGTATATCCTCCCTGTGCCCGAGCAAGAGGACCCTGCTTTCCAGTGACCGGTCCCGAATAAGGCCCTTGATATTCTCAAGCTGGGGGCCGTCACCGGCTATGTAAAAGACCGCATCGGGTATGTGCTCTAAAATCTCCGGGGCTGCCTCAATAAAGAAGTTATGGCCTTTCCAGCTCCTTAAGACCCCGACCATGCCGATAGAGAAACCGCCCGGCCGGAAGGCGGGGGCTGTTTTCTCCGGGTCGAATCGCTCAAGATCCACCCCTGTCGGTACGGAGAATATCTTTGACGCGCTGAACCTGTTGTCACTTATCATTTTATGGCGTATTTCCTCACCTGTGGTCATTACGGCATCGGGAAGGATGTCATATATCAAGCGGCTGAGATATGATGTGCTGATAGGCGTGGAAAGGTGCCTTGTCCTGACTATCCGCGGTCTTGTCCTTGAGAGCCGTGAGGCAATCGTGGCGACCCAACTATCCGAAGAGCTATGGGTATTGACTATATCCGGCCTCGCCTTGCCGAGAAGCGACAGCATTTTCACTACAGCAAGGGGATTCTTTTTATTGAAGAACGCTGGCAGAAAATCGATCCCCGTCTCCCGTGCCTTTTTTGCGATAGTGCTCTGCTCGGGAGCGGCGATGATCACGTGGTGGCCCCTTCTTATCATGCCGGTGGACTCCCGCACTATCCTGATCTCCTGTCCCCCCCAGCCCATTGAGGATTCCGTATGAAGTATCGTAATCACTGTTTATTTCATTTCGGGGATTTTAATGAATTGCATAACCGCAAAGTGGGCATCGAAAGAGAATGCTTTTTTACCCTTGTACTTTTTCATCACTGCAAAGCTTACTGCATCCGTGTAGCTGAAGTCATGATCAGCATATCGTTTGAGTATTCCCTCAGCCTCTCGCTCCAGATCCTCAGTGGAATATACTTTTATAATCCTTGTGCTTGCACTGATGCCATCGAGGAACTGTGCGGCTGCTTTATGCCCCAGTCCTTTGAGTATGAGGATATATGATTCTGCTATAACAAGATTTGTTGTGAGCAGAGCCTTATACTGCCTGAGAAGGGATGGATAGATGGCTGATGCCTGCTTGTGATATGTATCGTCGATGTCAGCCAGTGCAACCCATGCGCCTGTATCAACAAATACATTCTCTGTCAGCATTATCGTCTCTTTTTTCGAGCAGAATATCTGGCAAGATAATGATCGTGCTTTTCCGCCAGGTCTCCTTTCCCTGATTTGCCGAGGCCGACAAGCCCTAATGCCGGATCCTCTTCCACCGGGGTCATTGTCAGATAATGGGAAAGACTCAGGCGTATAATTGCCGCTTTTGAGGTGCCCTTCCTTCTGGACATTACTTCAAGGGCCCTATCCTGGTCAGGCTCGATGTACACTTGAATCGGTTTTTTCTTTAAAGCTCTCATACACAAATATACATCATTTTTTATGATGTTGTCAAAAATGCATTTGCTGTTTTTAAGTGGGTGCAACCTTTTTTATTATCCCGGCAAATTCGCCGGCTGCCTTTTCTATGGAGAACCTTTCCGCCCTTGCCCTCGCCCTCTCTCCCATGATTGCCGTATCATCCAAGGCGAGTTTTATTTTTTCCGCCAAAACCCTTGAGTCAAGCGGATCGTCCATTGTAAAGCCTTCCAGCCCGTCCTCTATAAGCTCTGAGGCCCCGTTGTTCCCTGTCGTGATCACAGGGATGCCGGCTGCCATTGCCTCGAGGGTGGCATTGCTGAAGGGGTCATAAAGGGTCGGCAGGACGAAAAGATCCGCCGCCGCATAGAACCTCTCAATCTCCTTTTGCGGGTTCAGGAAAATAACCTTGTCATGCACGCCGTACCTTTTAGCCGCTGCTTTATATTCGCCTGTATCGCCTTTGCCGATGACGAGGACTTTAACATTATCCAGCCTTATAAGGGAAAGAGAATCTATAAACGTTTTAAGCCCTTTCCTCTTAAACCCGGAGCCCACAAAGAGCAGTACCTTTGAGTCTTCCGGTATGGCAAGCCCCTTCCTGATCTCCCCTCTCCACCTGACTTTATTCTCAGGAGAAAACCGTGAGAGGTCGACTCCGTTATAAATTATGGATATCTTTTCCGAGGGCACGGCGTAATGCTTTATGATGTTGTCCTTTACCATTTTCGAATTGGCGATGATGAGCCCGGTATCCGAGAATAATCTCTTTTCCAGATCAAGGAGCAGGATGTGGAGCGGGTTTATTGTAAAGGAAAGCCTTTTTAAAAACGGTTCAATTCTCGATCTTATCTCCAGCCATTCCGCATGACACCCCTCTCCGGCCCTGTAAATGTCCTGGCAGGTCGTTCGCTCGAAACTGATTGTGCAGTGGGACCTTGCCTTGCCGACCATTTTACATGCGTTCTCATTGAACGTTGCGGCAGAGAGGAATGACCACATGTTTGAGACGGGTACTTTCTCGAACACTACACCTTCCGCAGGCGCCCATTCGCTGGAGAAAACGGTGATTTCATAATCGTTCTTCAGCCGGCTGATAAGTGTGTTCATGTAGTTCTCCCCCCCGCCGTGGGGAGAAAACCGCTTCTTTATGAAGAAAAGCTTATCCATAACAGTACGTTACTTTTCGATTCGTTATTATATCATTAATTACTTTCTGTTGCGAAAGGCCATTTTCCAGTTGATATTCTTGTCCAGATATTTTCATGACATCCTGTTTTCTTTTTTCTGGATATCCAATATCTAAATTCCTGCCTTAATCTGTGATTCTCACCCATTTTTGGAAACACCTCTCCACCGAGCCCACTAAATCAGAAATATATCCTCGGCTTGATATCACAGGAAGCACAATATACACAAACCTTATAGATAAATTCGAGCCATTAAAAATAACATTTGAATTTATGGGGACCACCCACACGATATTCCCGCAGAGGAATGTTCCGAAGTATGAGAATGACCTGGTATTTCAATTCTCACAGAAACTCTTTGCAGGCGGCAGAATAACGGAAAGCATCAAATATGCAAAAATAGCGGCTGAGCAATCCTTGATTGAAAAGGAGATGAGGGTAAGAAATATTGCCCTTTCAGTTATCAAGGCATACTGGGAGCTAAGAAGAGCGGAGATGCTGGTTCAAATCGAAAATATCACTTGGTCACGTTTGGATAGCCAAAAGTGACAAAAAACAAGAGCAAGGTTTTTATTATAGATGATTCCGCAGTTATCAGGTATCTCCTTTGATGCAGTCGGAATTTCCTCATGCTCCCGGCAGTGCCATATGCCTTATTATCTTCCCGGCTACCAGGTAAATAACCATTTCGGCAATATTCGTGGCATGGTCGGCAATGCGCTCCAGGTACTGTGCGACAAAGCTTATTTTCATAGCCCTGGACGCCGTGG